>VXLM01000070.1:19992-20136 GCA_009841605.1 Dehalococcoidia bacterium | reverse complement strand
CGCTCACTCCTACCCCCATCCCCACGAACACACCAGCGCCAAGCCCGACGCCTACGCTCACTCCTACCCCCATCCCCACGAACACACCAGCGCCAAGCCCGACGCCTACACCCATTCCCACGAACACACCGGCGCCAAGCCCGA
>VXLM01000070.1:0-19982 GCA_009841605.1 Dehalococcoidia bacterium | reverse complement strand
GCGCCAAGCCCGACGCCTACACCCATTCCCACGAACACACCGGCGCCAAGCCCGACGCCTACACCCATTCCCACGAACACACCGGCGCCAAGCCCGACGCCTACGTCCATGGCTCTTTCGGCCGAGGATGTATTTGACTTGGCGAGAGCCGCCGCCAAGGGCCCGCACTCGGGACACATTGAGAGCCAGTTCACACTTGAAGCAGAATTCGATGAGGAGAAGCTTCTGCTGTCCTTGATCGTAGCCGGAGAATTTCGTACTCCTGACAGCGCGCACTTGTCGGCGGACTACAACATTCATGACCAGGCGAGTGTTGACAATGATGGCGCCAAAGTGGATGAAGGCAGCCAGAGTTGGTCACAGGAGTGGATTACTGTCGGCGACGTTGTCTATGTACTGGACTCCTTTGGGGGCGCCTCTCGACGGACAACGGAAAGCAGCGATTTACCCTTTGCACCGTCCGATCTGCTCAAGTTCGACCTGCTGGATTCCGAAGGTCAAATCTCCATATATGAGCAGGAACTTGACGGCGAACGCGTCTACTACATGACAGGGTCGGCAGCCGAAAGCGGAAGATACCCAGTGCTGGGTTATGCGAACGGCATAGATGGTGTAGTGGACTATTGGATAGGCGCAGAGGACCACTTGCTGAGGAGGCTGGAAGTCTCCGTTGCGTCGGTTGGACTTACGCGCGATGCAGAGATTCTACGACTGAACGGATTTGTCACCCTGTCAGACTACGGAAAGTCTGTTGACATCCAGCCACCAGTTCCGGAAGGCCCCGATGACCACGGCAATTCTCCGGCGAATGCAACTGAGATTACCGTCGGAGAGTCGGTGAAAGCCACCGTGGACTCCTGGCTCGACTCCGACTATTTCCGGTTCCAGGGCGAAGAGGGCCGTCTCTATCTCATAGTCTTATCAATTCAGCCGGCGTACAACGAGGCTTATGGGACCGACTCCACGCTGTTCGGCCCCGACGGGGTCACGCCCGAGTTAGCATATTCCCAGGGTGGTGGTCGAATCGTGTGGCAGGCGACGGCCTCAGATACGTACTACCTCAGTGTCGAGAGTGGTCAAGAGGAGACGCATGACTACACTCTGACAATCACACTCTTACCTGAAGAGGATGATTACGGTGATGATCCGTCAACAGCTCAAGAGATTGGCATTGACGAACCTGTGGAAGGGCTGATAGGCCAAGTGGACGACATGGACTACTTCAAGTTTACGGCCACCGAGGGACAGGTCTATCGGGTAGACGTCACTTCACCCCGTCAAGTCGATAGACCGTACGTCGCACTGCACGGCCCCGGCGGCCAGCTGAAGGAAGACACGACACTCGGCGGTCCGGTCAGCCAAGACTACGACACGGAGCGCATTCTGTGGGTGGCACCTGCCCAAGGCGACTACTATCTATCGGTAGAGTTCCGCCATAGCAATAATGTAGGCCCCTACACGCTAAGGGTTGTTGCCATCCCCCACATTGTTGACGATCACAGCGACAGAGCTGCGAACGCCACTGGATTATCTATAGGAGAGGCCGTCGGTGGGTCCCTTGACTATGAGTTCGACTTGGACTATTTCAAGTTCAACGCAGAGGAGGGCCAGGGGTACAGAGTCGACATAGATCACGGATCGTTGCGCTCCTCCGATCTAACGCTTTACGCGCCTGACGGTTTCATGCCGGTGCCTTTGGAGAAGTACACCCATGAAGATGGTGACGGATATCGATTGTTATGGATGGCTCCCGAGGGTGCGACATACCACTTGGAAGTTAGGAGTGACGGGGGGGCGACCGGTGAATACACGATCACCGTTACGGCAGTTGAGGCCGGCCCCGATGATCACGGCAATGATTCAGAAACAGCTACGGACCTCTCCATTGGTGAGACTCTCCAAGGCTCGATGGACTACGAGTTCGACTTGGACTACTTCCGGTTCATGGCCAATGAGGGCCAAGAATATCTGCTGCACGTGGACCACCAGACTTTAGATAACTCCCGGATCAAGGTTTACGCGTCAGACGCAATGACGCAGCCGTCCTCATACTCCTCCTTCTACTCCTCAGGCCCGGACGGCGGCACTACTTATCGCTGGAAGGCGGACGCTTCTTCCGAGTACTTTGTTGAAATAGAAAGCGGCAGTGGGAGTCTGGGGGCATACACAATTGTGATCGATGCGTTGACCACTACTCCAGCTACGACGCCGGCACAGACCCCCGCCATTGCACCAACACCGACAATCACGCCGACTCCAGACGACTGTTCGACAGGCGGAGCAGTGAGCGACGCTGCCAACAACCCGGGCTTGGTGGCCGACTGCGAGATTCTTCTGGCCGCAAGAGACACACTAGGTTTCCTGAACTGGTCTTCGGGCACTCCCATCTCGGACTGGGACGGAATCACTGTAGGTGGAACACCACAGCGTGTTGAGAAGCTGCAGATCAATAACTTCGGCGGTCTGTCAGGGAGAATCCCGGCCGGTCTTGGCGGTCTGAGCAATTTGACGCACCTGAACCTCAGTGCCAATCGCATAACCGATTCGATACCTGCAGAGTTGGGTAATCTGAAGGACCTAGTTGAACTTCGGTTGTGGGGCAACGATCTGAGCGGTCCTATACCTCCAGAGTTGGGCAAATTGAGCAACCTGGAGTATCTGAGTCTTGGTAACAATCGGCTGTCAGGGGCCATTCCGCAGGAACTAGGCAACCTGAGCAACTTAGATGTGTTGAGTCTCTATGACAACCGGCTAAGTGGAACCATACCGCCGGAGCTTGGGCGTCTGAGTCGCCTACGCTCTCTCTCGCTCGAAAACAATCTGCTAACAGGAATACCGCCAGAGTTGGGCCGCCTGTCCAACTTGAGAGAATTGCACCTGGACGATAACCGCCTGGCTGGCTCAATACCTCCAGAGCTTGGGAACATGGCGAACCTTTGGCGTCTAAGGTTGAGCTACAATCAGTTGACAGGTTCGATTCCTGTGGAACTGGGAAGTCTGAGGAATCTGAGGTATCTAGGCATCAACGGAAACGTCTCATTGACAGGATGCTTACCGACAGTCTTCCGGACCCAACTTGATTTGACCCTTTCCGATCTTGGTGATCGACCGTTCTGCGATGAATACACTGGGCCGGAGTCCCCGGTTGGCGCTCCCTCCGGGCCAGACCTGTTTGCAGAGAATACCATTAGCCGTGCGAACCTTCCGCCTGGACGCAGTTTCTCGTCCAATATCATCGTCCGAAACCAAGGGAACATCTCCTCGGCGCGGACAACGCTACGGTACTATCGCTCGGTCGATTCGACAATTACGACCGGAGACACTGAGGTCGGAAACGAAGAGATCGACGCTCTCGAGCCCTATACCAGAAGCTGGGAGGCAATGGGTGTGGAGGTGCCCTCCACGCCAGGAACATACTACTATGGAGCCTGTGTGGACGCTGTGCCCGGCGAGTCCAACACAGCAAACAATTGCTCTACCGCAACGGAAGTCGTTGTACGCATAGTGAACAGCCCCCCACAGCTTGTGGGGGATGTGAATGACCTGACTTTGACTTTGGGAGAGAGCTTCCAGGTGGACCTTTCCAGTGTATTCAGTGAGCCAGATGGTGAAGAAATCACAGACTATGGTTTCACTGTCACACCTCGCGGAATAATTGGTGGTAGCGTAAAAGTCCCGTCCGGAATACTAAGTCTGACAGCAATTGGCGTGGGAGATGCGATTGTCGCTGTTAATGCTTCAGACATCCATGGCAATTCGAGTGACCTGCAAGATCTGTTTGTGGTGACGGTAGTTCCAGCCAAGACGGGATCCAACACCCTTGGTGCCCCCACCAGCCCGGCTGGGACCGCGATCAAGGCATTGCTGCCCATACCTCCGCTCAACTACCGCCGAAGGTCGATTGGCCTCGGTTGACCTTACCCCAGTTTATTATTGTTAGCTAGGGATGAGAGGCTCTTTCAAGGGCTAGGACTCGATCACTGAGCCAAGACGATTCTCAATGAGAAGGTCCTTGATTTTATCCAGTTGGGTGGGCTAAGGCGTACTGATTTGCAAACTTTTCGCTGGGAGGTTCTGATTCAGAAAACTGGACTCTGACCGACGCATCTGTGTTGGCGCGACATGGCTTCTGCTAGACTGCCGTTCATGCCGTTGAGCAACACAAACCTTATACGTGTCCTCCACGTTTTCTCCACTGTCACAAGCCTCGACCGCATCATCCTGATAGGCTCACAGCCGGTTAGCGCCGCTTCCGCCGCCGCCTTTCGGATTATGTTCGGCCTGCTGGGTTTTGTTGCGGTCTGCCGTTTTGCAGCCAACGGATGGATATCAGAACTCTACATCGAGCCCGTTCATCACTTCACGTATTCAGGGTTTTGGTGGGTCCAGGCCTGGCCGGGTTGGGGGATGTATGTACACTTCGCCCTGCTTGGCCTTGCAAGCCTCGGCGTGGCGCTGGGTTACCGGTATCGACTCTCCATCGCTGCGTTCTTCCTGCTGTTCACGTACGTGGAGCTCATCGACAAGACGACATACCTGAACCATTATTACTGGGTGAGTCTGGCAAGCTTACTGATGATCTTTCTGCCGCTGCACCGGACGGCATCGCTGGATGCCATGCGAAACCCATCGCTGCGAAGTGAGACGATTCCCAAATGGGTTATCTGGGCGTTGATGGCACAGGTTGGACTCGTATATGTATTCGGAGGCATCGCCAAGCTCAATCCAGACTGGCTGTATCATGCTCAGCCGCTGCGAATCTGGTTGTACAACAGCGGTGAATTGCCCATTGTAGGATCGCTGCTAAAGGAGGCCTGGGTCGCTTACGCGATGAGTTGGGCCGGGGCCGCATTCGACCTGACGATAGTGGGATGGCTGCTTTGGCGTCGAAGCAGACCCATCGCCTACGTGGTGTTAGTGGTGTTCCATGTGATGACCTGGCTTCTATTCCCCATAGGCATGTTCCCCTGGATCATGATCGTAGGGGCCTTGGTGTTCTTTGCGCCGGACTGGCCGCATCGGCTAATGGCCGCGCTCCGGCGCCGTCAACTTGATGAGCCCACCCACGCTGATTCTCCGGTAGGCAACCTTACTTGGCTATCCCGTGCGAGTATTGTCGTGTTGATCCTCTTCGCGCTCGTGCAGGTGGCGATCCCATTGCGTCACTGGGCCTATCCCGGAAACGTGCGTTGGAACGAAGACGGCTACCGGTTCTCATGGCGGGTTATGCTGACCGAGAAAGCGGGGCATGTCCGATTCAGAGTTACCGATACCGATACTGGCGAGCAGTGGATGGAGTACCCGGAGCACTACCTCACGGCGCTTCAGGCCGAGCGGATGGCCTACCAGCCGGACATGATACTGGCAACCGCGCGCATCATTGCCGATGAGGCCATGAGTCGAGGTCGCAGGGTAGAAGTACGGGCCGATGCGTTCGTCACGTTCAACGGAAGAGAGGCCACGCGCTTCGTTGATCCCGAAGTAGACCTCGCCAGCGTTGAGCCGGGAATCGGTCCTAAGTCCTGGGTGCTTCCCGCTCCGAAGGTGTTCTGAGCTAGCGCATGCTGTCCCCATCGGTGTCGCTGAAACCGACGGAAACGCCCAAGAGACTGACGACCTCTGTGTTCAACGTAACTTGCAACTCTCGTAGACGGTCGTACACTGCCTGCACTTGTTCGGGCCGCTCTGACACCGCGACTCTCAGTGGCCCTTCCACGGCGTCAATTGCCTTCAAGGAGTTCTCAAAACTCTCTCGCATCCGCTCGTCCGTTTCGGCGGACAGTCCTTTTACAATGTCGGATATGCCTAGTCCGTCGTCCCCACCAGCGCCCACGTACATATCTCGCAGTCCAAGCACCTCATTACGCAGGTCGTCCAGCGCGTTGAAGCCATCTCCGCCGGGTATTGCCGAAAGATCCGGACCTCCTTCTCGAAGTCCGAGCGCTGCAGCCAGATGCATGTCCACCAGCGTACGAGTCAGAAAGACCTGTGTCCTCACGAGTTCCGCAACGGCCTGTGTTGTTATCAGAGAACTGCTCGCACGTCCTGTGAAGTAGCCGCTGTACGGAACGTCTCCGTCCTCTCCCTTCGTCCATGTCTCAAGGACGGAGTTGGCCTCAGACTCGATTAGGAGACCCAGCGCGATCAAGTAGCCGCAGCGACTGGCGGACGAGTCGGACAGCAGGTCCAGGGCATCAGGTGCGAACAACAGGTACTCGATTGCACCTAAGCCCCGCTGTGTCGACGCGAGGCCGTTGCGAACGTCATCCTCCGTGGTGGCGGGGTTGTTGACCAGCATAGCCTCTATGCGCTCAGGATCGGTCTGGGGCCAGGCCATGAGACCCTCCGAACGACGATCCACGAACGGCCCGAACCAGGTCGCCTCCGAACGCATCACCGGCGCGCGCGCGTCTCTCCACGCCTGCTGGGCTGTGTTCAGAGAGGCGTCCGTCGGAGAAGTGCACAGGTCTTCCAGCGTCTCGCGAAGTTCACTTGAGGCGGCGGCAGTGGCCTCGTAGCCGGGAACGATGACCGTGTCGGTCAGGCTAATCAGGACCTCGCTTTCATCCGCCGCGCTCGAACCGCAAGCCACCGCCAGTGAGGCAAGTAGACACAGGCAGAAGTATCCAAGAGTGTTGAGCATTAGAGTGACCGTAAGAACCTTATCACTGATTCCCGTTCATCAGACGATAGACCGACGAAGAAATCACGCGACTGCTTGGCTTCCCCACCGTGCCAGAGCACGGCCTCTTCGAGATTTCTGGCCCTGCCGTCGTGCAGGAACATCGTGTGACCGTTTACCGTCTCCACGAGTCCGATCCCCCACAGTGGAGGGGTGCGCCACTCTCTTCCCGTTGCCTCGCCGTCGGGTCGATTGTCGGCCAAGTCCTCGCCCATGTCGTGGAGAAGCAAATCGGTAAAGGGGAAGATGACTTGTCCTTGCATCGGCCTGAGGGGATAGTCCTCTGACGTCTCGTGGCGGGGGGTATGGCATTCTCCGCAGCCGGCTTTCATGAACAGGCGCGCGCCATCACGAACTTGGGGATCATCCACGTTACGCATTGCGGGTACTGCCAGGGTCTGTACATAGAACGTCACCTTCGCGAGTCGCTCATCTGGGACCTCTGGCGAACCGCCGTTGGGAGCCTCAATGCACGCGGACTGAACAGGGGGACAGTTCTCATCGGGGAAGTACCGAGAGGTAATCCCGATGTCCCCGTGAAAGGCGCCCGCCGACTGCAGCTCGACGGTCGGCTTGCCCGCCTTCCAGCCGAAGCGGCCAAGGACGTGCTTACCTTGTCGGTCGTCCCAGACCATGTTTGGGCGGCCCGATATGCCGTCGCCGTCAGAGTCTTCAGGGTCGGCCAAGGCGATGATATCTTTCTCAGGGATGGCCTCGAGAAGTCCCATGCCGACAACCGCAGGAGCGATTCTGGGCGACATCATCACCTCCGGGTGAAGTGGGCCATACGCCGGTTCTCTGACGGTGTACGTCGGCTTGCGCAAGGTGTAGGTCGTGCCGTCGGCGTATTTTCCGGTGACGCTCTCGTAGCGAATGCTTATTCTCCCTTCGACAGGGACTCCGCCGATGGCGCGGTCCTGAAGCTGGTCTCCGTACGTCGGCTCGTCGACGGGACCATCGGGGCCCGGGACGCTCAGTTTCAGTAGCAGGCCGCGAACGGGGTCATCGTCGTGGTCGGGTGGCTTGGCCCTCCCATCGTGACTGTGACAGGATGAGCACGACTGCGCGTTGAACGTCGGGCCTAGCCCGTCTCGCGCCTCGGTCGATGCCGGAGCGGTCACCCAGTTCTGCGTGAAGAAGCTATCGCCGACCTCGAAGGTGCGCCTCTCCTCGTTGGTCAGATTGCGTGCGGAGAGCTCGAATGCGTTGCTGCCTTCGGAGAAGGCGGTCGTTTCTCCGCCCAGCAGTTCATTGAAAACCAGTTCCATGTCAATGTCGTCCTGCCCGCCCCCGCAGGAAGTGAGCAGGACGACAGAACCGGCCAACGCTAGAGCAACCACAGTGAGCGAAAACAAGCGCTCTACCGTCACGGACCATCAACTTACGCTGATGGTGATCCCGATCTTCTGGGCCGCGTCAACGATCGTATCGGTCTGGTCTTCTAGGGAGGTGATCGTTGTCAATACGGCCCGCCTGCCTGTGGCTTGGTCCGAAACGCCTTCGAGGAGGTGCTGGTCGAAGGGGTCCGGAATGGCGTTGGCGAGATTCACGCTTCTGGCAATCTCGGATTCGAGCTGGTCGGCCAAATCCTCGTCTTCCGCGGCGATCAGGTCCTTGATCCCGGGACCCGATACTCCACCATAGTCGCCGAGGAAGACTATCTGGATGCCCAGCGCGTTGGCGACGATGTCTGCCGTCGTATTGTCCGAGAAGCAGGAGTGCTCGTCCTCTTGGGAGCGTTCTTCGAACGCCACGGTCATGCGCTCGCCGGCGAGTTCACCGCGGCTCAGTTCGCCTATGCCGGTGATGATCTTCTGAAGCGCATCATCCTCGTTCTGCGAAACGAACTGGGCACGGTAGTTGCCGCTGACGCCGGGGGCCCAGGCTTTGACCATGTCCTGGAGATGGCCCACCAACACATCGGACGCCACGGCGAGGTATTTTGCTCGGCGTTCAGCATTGGCGTTGGTGGTGTAGTCCTCGACCGGTCGTGCTCCGGGGCCGCCACTATTCAGGTCTTGGCCCCACAGCAGGAACTCGATTGCGTGCCAGCCCGTGGAGACGTTCGCTTCCCCGCCTACTTCGTTGAGCGAAACCAGCAGATCTGCGTCGATGGTGGGATACTCTTCGGGATTGTTGACAATCCCCGCCGTCGGGTCGCCCTCGACGTAATCGATGTACGCCTCATCAAGCGGCCACGCGTTGATCAGACCCTCCGGGCCATCGTCCGGATGGTCTATCGGGCCGTCATAGAAGCGAAATGCCTCGGTGGGGCCATAGTCATCACGGGCGTGAAGCCACATGCGTTTGGCCGCCTCCAGATGCGCGGGTGTCGGGTCTGCAACGAAACGGTCAATTGATGCGTCCAGGGCTATTGCCGAATTCAAGCTCGTGGAGTAGAGGTGGTGTACTCCCGATGCGTAATTCTCAACTACGTCTTTCTTGAGGTCGCTGTCAGCCCCATCCTGGCCGCAAGCGGTCAGCAGGCCAATGCCAACAGCCACGAGGGCGAACAACACTACGAATCTCTTCACGACGTTCCTCCTTCTACTCAATCAGGAAGTGCATCCGACGTTCAGAGATTTCGTCAGAGTGTCCGGTGCGACCCTTCGGCCTATGGCGGTCCCTTGAACCGGCTTACCTAGCAGACCTTAGGTCTACGCATTTCCTGATATGTCTTACTCGCTACTACGGGCTCCTAACCGGGAGTCCAATATCAGGAGCCCCGTTCCATCCTCTCCAACCATTTCGAGGTGGCTGATGACCTCGGCAACACTCTTTTCCTCCTCGACCTGCTCATCGACGAACCACTCGAGCAGCACGTGGGCCGAGTAGTCTCGCTCGTCGAGAGCCAGCTCGTACAGGCTGTCGATCATTGCCGTTACTTTTCTCTCGTGTTCCAGCGCCATCTGCATGACGGCAATAACGGACTCGAACTCAATTGGTGGCTGATCGATTGACTGAAGGACGACGCGGCCCCCTCGGTCGGTGATGAAATCGAACAGCTTGAGCGCGTGACTTAGCTCCTCGCTGTACTGGAGCTTGAGCCAGTGGGAGAATCCACCCAAACTCAAGGTGTCGCAGTATGCGGCCATCGAGAGATAGAGGTGGGCGGAATAGAACTCGCTGTTGATCTGCTCGTTTAAGGCGTCCTGAAGTTTATGACTAAGCACAATGGCCTCCTTTTGGTAAAAAACTATGCTCGATAAGATACGTCGGAAGCCTGATTCAAGTCGAGCATTGCAGAAAAGTGTCGTTCGACCCTTCCGGTCGCTAGCATGGCGCCGATGGCTATCAGCCAAAGGAAAAAGACAGTACCGTTGATTGGGTGCATGAAGGTGGCGGAGTCGATCCAGATGAACTGCATCAAGATGCCGATAATCGCCGTCACGGGGGAAATCCGCCTTAGTGTCCCTCCGACCTTCCGAGCCGCGATTATCAGCGCCAGTCCTGCCACTGCGAAACCGATCTTGCCGGTGAGCCACCTGAGATCCGCCACCTGCTCGGTCGAAGTGGTCTGCGCGAACGTAGAAATGGCATCGGCAGCGTCGGGCACCGAGACCGCAAGCCAGATTGCACATCCGCCCGAGACCGCTGTGAAGAGGCCGGACACAGCGAAGAGGACAGGCACACCCGGTGTGCCCAGCCGTTGTCGGATGATCCAGGTTGCCAGTAGGAACCATGCCGCGACAATTAGTGTGATTCCCGACAGGAGCCGGGCCACGCCTCCGATGCCATACAGTCCCTTGCTCTCGGAGATGGCTGCCAGAGATTCGACCAGTGTGGGCTGGTCGGCGTCGGCCGCGACCCGGAAGATGACCATAGCAACGGTGGCGAAAGCGGTAAACAGGAGAAACGTCCCGGCCGTTCGTGCAGCAGCGTCACGCGGCCGTCCGGGCATGCCGGAGGCCTCGGCCTGCGAGTCTGAACGATTCTCGCGCGGGATGTTCTCAGTCAACAAGCTGTCTCCGCATGCGAATCGATCAGGCCAGGTTCGAGTTTCATCGGCATGAGTAGTGGGGTAACGCAGGTGTTGCGACTTCCGTTGCGGGGATCTCCAAGTCCCTCCGTAGTGCTCGGCATCATCGATCGGAAGGGTCCGATGATGAGTAGTCAGTGTCCGACTCGGAGGAGAAAATGTCTTCCAATGCGTCTACAAACACGCTTGGCAGCATGGTCTTGGCGCGGGGCTGCCCTTCGTCTTCTTCGGACTCAGAGGTGTCGGACTTGCTTATATAGATGGGAATGTGCGTGTGCATCGCGAAGGCCACCAACTCGACTACATCTCCGCCTATCCAAGAAGTGCGGCCATCGTGCGAGAGTGAGACAGCGCCGTGGGTGCATCGCGGCCCCTCACAGTTGAGGACGACCGACCCGAATGCCGCTCCCAGTTCCCCGACGCATTGAGAGAACATCCCATAGAGTGGACAGCGGTCGTTGAGCCCATGCGCTTCCAAGGCTAAGATGCCCGCCTTCTGATAGGGAATCGTGACCTTGATCCGTTCCTTGCTCTGTGTCCCTTCCATGAGCATAACGGTCTGCTGGGATGCTTCATCCCTGTACAGACGCGTTACCAACGCGCGTTCCATGTAGGTCCTCCAACTAGATTGTCAGCAATTGCCCCATGTCTCACTTGGCAACTTGCTCCCAAAGAGTTCGACTCATCGCTAGAAAACGAGCCCCAGCACGAGAACCGTCACGATTACCGCAATGAGAATCACGGAGTATCGGATCGGGAGAAAGGCTCCCCTCGAGTGGCGGGGCCTCCTCGATCGATACGTACGCGACGTGACCAACGGGTTTTGGCTTTCTAACGCAATCACTTCTGCTAGCTTACCCTGTGTATTAGGCGACAGCATACGTTATAGACCGTATATCCTTTGTTGTCAAGTATATATAGACTTATCTTTTGCATGTTTGGACTCTAACCCCTGTTCATCTCCTATAGATTGTAGCTCGCCGAGTGCACTCTGCCCGTGCCTTGGGCACGAATTCCGTGACACCGACGCGCATCAAACTCAGGCATCAACCCAAGCGCCTCATCGGTACCAACGATGCGATATGCAGGCTCACAGCGCTCGATCTGAACTTGGATTCATAGTTGCGTTCGTCGAAAGGACCGATTCGGCAACTGTCCTCGCATCATCGGTGTCGGTCTGTCCGGCCGAGGCGTATCCCCTGGGAACTCAATCCGAGCAGCTTGTGGTCAAAGTCGTGGAAGTAGTGATAGTCGGGCTAGGATTCTTTCGTTTAGACGTCTTGCATGACATTCGCTTGGCAATCCATAGTCCGACTGATTGGAGAGGAGGCGGCGAGAACAGAGAACGTCATCTCAGCGGCAAGAGTGATGCGAGGGTAACGAAAGACTCATCAAGAATATCTAGCCACACTGAAAAACATCGTATATATTAATCACTGCACTTCGTGTAACCGCATAAGGAGACCTGATTGACTAACTTGAAGAACATCGCATGGAACAGAATGGCACCGGCATCCTTCTTCTTGATGCTGGCAATGGTCACAGCGATTGTCGCGTGTTCAACCACAGACTCAGGGGAGGATCGTACAGTTCCACCCACCGCGACAATGACGCCTAGAGACACTCCTGTACCTACCGTCACCCCCGTACCAACTCCTATTCCCACTCCCGAGCCGGCATCTACTCCCGAACCCACACCTGAACCTTATTCACTGGAAATCGTGGATATGCTGGGCCGTACCGTGGAGATCAAAACCAGACCGGCGCGGATCGTGAGTATTAGTCCAACGTCCACAGAGATGCTGTACGTCGCCGGCGGAACGGCAGTTGCCCGAGACTCAAGCTCCACGTTCCCTGCCGAGGTCGTCGACCTTCCGGAACTGGGTGGAGCCTATTCGCCCAGCTTCGAAGCTATTGCCGCCCAGAGGGCGGACTTGATTCTGATTGAAGCCTTGACTCAAGGTCGGTTCCTAGAGCCGCTGTCGCAGCTGGGCGCACCGGTAGTGGCCGTCCGCGCAACCTCCCTCGACGACGTGACCATGGGCATCAAACTCATTGGTCAGATCATCGAGAGTACCGAGACGGCTGAACAGGCGGCGGAGGAAATCTCATCGCGAGTCACCTCCTCCGTAGAAGGTCTGAGTGAAGGGAAGAGCGTTTTGATTCTCGTCTCAGACGCTGACAGAAACCTATACGCTGCCAAGCCGCAGTCGTATCCCGGCGCCATAGCATCCATGCTGAAGCTGTCTAATCCGGCCGCCGAATTGCCCGACAGCGGGACATTCCCCGGTTTCGCCGGTATCTCGGCAGAGCAGATCCTCACCATGGACCCGGACTTCGTGTTTGCGATTACGCCCGCGCCGGAACCCGCGCCAAGACTGTCTGCAGTATTGCCCCGCATACCCGGGTTCTCCAATTTGCAGGCCGTCACAAGTGGTCAGATGCATGAGATCGACCATGTAATCTTCCTGCGCAATCCGGGGCCACGTATTGCAGTGGCAGTGGAAGCGATGGCCGAACTGGTAGGAGGCTCCCCATAGCGGCGTCGCGTGCTCTTGTCCTTACGGGTCTCGCTGTCGCCCTAGTGACAGGCTGCGTTATAGGGGTCGCGTTCGGCACGACCAACTTGGAAGCCTCCACGCTCTTGAAAGCCCTTTTCACCGACAGTGAAGATCCAGCGGTGGATGTGATTGTCCGCTCACTTCGAGCACCGAGGGTCGTGGCGGCCATGGTAGCGGGCGCGTGTTTGGGCGCTGCCGGATCGCTGCTCCAAAGCGCCACCCGCAATCCCCTGGGGGACCCCCAGTTATTCGGACTGGGAGGTGGGGCAGCCATAGTCCAAGCGCTGGCCTTATCCGGGGTCGTTACGGTAGGACCCTGGGGACTGACCTCTCTATCGGTGCTGGCCGCCCTAGCCGGCGCACTCCTCATATTCCTGCTGGCTTCGAGAGAGAACCTGACCCCGGCTCGCCTCGCCCTCATCGGCGTATCCATGGGGGCCCTGACTCTGGCGATTGCGGGCGCCATCTTGACTCACGCACGGGTCTTCAGTCTGCAAGCGCTCGCCCTGTTCAGCGGCAGCCTTGCCAATCGAAGCTGGGAGGACGTTATGTCGGCCATTCCCTTCCTTGCTCTCGGAATTGTCCTGGCTGTCTTGGCAGCAGGGAGGCTGAACCTTCTGGTGCTGGGCGACCGGCTCGCCGGACATTTGGGGGCCAGTCCCAAAACTACCCGGTTTATGGCTTTGGCCTCCGCAGGGGTACTTGCCGGTGCCGGAGTTGCATTGGCCGGCGTGGTCGGTTTCGTTGGTCTGCTCACCCCTCACGTCGTGAGACTATTGATGGGCAGCGACGCTCGAACCGTAATGGCCGTTTCCGTCCCAACGGGGGCCTTGGTGGTCCTCTATTCGGACCAAGTGTCCAGACTGGCATTCATGCCTTCCGAAATACCGGTCGGTCTGGTAACCACAGTTCTGGGCGCGCCGCTCATGATATGGGTGGCTCGGAGGATATTGTGAGCCGACGGCAGGACTGGACAAGATGAAGACCAGCATTGAATTGGACGGTGTGTCCTTCTCGTACGGAGAGAAGAACGTCCTGAACGAGGTCGCGGCCTCTGTAGCAGCGGGGGAATTCGTATGTCTGCTGGGGCCCAATGGCGCAGGCAAGACAACTCTGGCACAGCTAATCGCAGGCGAACTCTCGCCAACCGAAGGACGAGTGTTCCTTGCATCTGAGGATGCGTCTGGCAAACCAACCGGGGCAAGACGACACATAGCATACCTGCCGCAGGATCTCCAAGATCCCCCATTCGTCACCGCGAGGGAACTGGTCTCATTAGGGCGATTCAACCCAAAACGCAGCCTCGGGTGGAGGATGAGTGACGAGGACAAGGAAGCCGTGCAAGACTGCATAGCCAGATGTCTTGCGGAGTCCTTTGCCGACCGTCCATTTGCTCAGCTCTCAGGAGGTGAAAAGCAGCGAATATGGCTCGCCTTTTGCCTGGCCCAACAGAGAGAATTTCTTCTGCTGGATGAATCCCTGCACAAGATAGACTACTCGACGAGAGAGCTCTTCTTCAAAATGCTGTCCAATCTGGCAGAGGACGGCAAAGGCGTTATCCTCATCACACACGACTTGCAGATGGCAGAACGGCATGGCCGGAGATTGCTGCTGCTAAAGAGCGGTGGACTGGTCTATGACGGGCCGCCGGACAAGGCGATCTACTCACTTATGGAACGACAGTAAATCTCTTGCACGGAGTGATGTACCGCGCCGAGAAGAGGTCCCCGCGACGGCCAGGGGCGTCTGCTAGGCGTCGGATTCCTAGCTTGGGACAGGACACCCAATGTCAGGATCGCAGTCGGCCTCCGGCTCGGGGCGAGGTTCATCTATGAGGCGGGCGAGGACGGCGCCGACGTAGAGGTCGTCGATCTGGCCGAATGCGTTGAGGCGTATGCGTCCGGCGCGATCGATTACCACTAAGCTCGGAGTGCCCCGCAGTAGGTACCGGCCCATCGTGATAGGCAGACTAATTCCTGGTTCATGGGCGTCGACGCCAACCGGGAACGTTATGCGGTACTCATGCAGAAACGCTTCGAGTGACACGGGGGTCATGGCGTCGTGGTGTTCGAACACGCTGTGAAGCCCGAGCACGGTGACGTCGTCCCCGAATGCCTGTTGGATGCGCTTGGCTTGCGGAAGCCCGTGCGAGACACAACCGGGGCAAAGCATCTGAAACGCCTCGATTACGACGACATCACCTCTGAGATCGGCCAAAGTCGGATTGCCGGCAGTATTGAACCAACGGGTGACGGCTAGTTCAGGAGCGGCGGGGTACGTCGATTGCATAGTCACAGGCGGCCACATTCCCTTCGGACTGCACTATATGGGAGGGCATGCCGTGCACACGGGGTCACAACAGTCAGACTTGCCATCGGATGCAGGTACATAGGGGTCTTGGTCAATTGCTGCATGGCACTGCGTCTTTACGATCACGTGCGGTCTCGTGCCTACGATACCAGACGAGATCAGCCTCCAGCTACATTCTCCGCTATTTTTCGGCTTCGGCGCTGACAAGCGTTGAATCGTGTGGCGAAAGGACTCACCCGACACAGACCACTTTGTAGTCTATAACAGCACTTCCACCGCTCAATTCTTTAGTGAGTTGCTTTTCCGTCTCTCCTGTGCCGTCGTCATGTTCGCTGCATCGGTTGTTATCAGCGTAGAAGGAAATGGGCTTTATCACGTCAGGCCAAATCAGCGCCATGTGTTGCAACTCATTTGTCTCCAAGCCATTACAACCCCGTTCCTGTACTTCCGTCACGCCTATCCTGTTCATGAGATCGCCACCCCTGCTGTCCGACGCACTTTGTAGTGTCTCTCCAAGCTCAAAGTGACTGTCAAAGGGCGAAACGAAAATGTAACGCCGTAGCGGGGCAGAATTGGACCACCTGAAGCGTAGAAACCTCCAGACTTTGAGGCGAAGGGCTCCTTGAGTAAGGTTAGAGTACTCATTGGAGCTATATGAGGCTACCTCTGCTTAGGAGGTACTCAGATATCTGCCACACGGGGAGATGCTCAAGTCCCCGCAAGTCTCAGATATAAACTGGTGGGCCAACCTGGACTCGAACCAGGGACCTCAGTCTTATCAGGACTGCGCTCTAACCGGCTGAGCTATTGGCCCAAACGCTACACGGGGTAGGGGAACCACAGTATACCACAACCAATGCGAGCGTAGCCCGGTACCCCATAGGTGCCCAACCGGCTCTCCCGACTCGTGCGGAACGCCCCTCTGATGCTACTATGAATACCCTGAACCATCGATTGAGTGGGTCGAGGCAATCGTTTGAAGATCGCAAATGTCCGAAGTTACACAATAAACGCCGACGGGCCGAAGAACCTGGTGTTCGTCCGGGTCGAGACCGACGACGGGACCTACGGCTGGGGCGAGGCGTACACCCAGACCGACCGCGACTCGGCGATTACGGCCCACGTGGAACGCCTGGGACACTACTTGATCGGACGCAGCCCGTTCAACATCAAGCACTTCTCGCTGGTGGCATACGAGGACTTTGCCGCCAAGCGGGGCGCCATGGACTTCTGGTCCGCCCTGAGCGCCATCGAGCAGGCGCTGTGGGATATCGTTGGGAAGAGCCTGGGCGTGCCCGTATACGATCTGCTGGGTGGAGCCTGCCGCGACAAAATCCGCGTATACGCCAACGGATGGTCGGACGACACGGAGACTCCTGACGAGTATGCCGACGCCGCCAAGCAGATGGTCGACAGGGGTTTCACCGCCCTCAAGTTCGATCCCTTTCCGGGCCCTTGGCGACTCTACATCTCACGCGATGACGAGGCCGCGGCCATCGAGACGGTACACGCCGTGCGCGACGCCGTCGGGTCCGATATCGACCTCCTCATCGAGGTGCATCGCAGGCTCGCCCCAATGCACGCCGTCCGCGTCGCCGACGCGATTCGTGACGTCGACCCCTTCTGGTTCGAGGAGCCCTGCCCCGCCGAAAACGTCGACGCCTTGGCCGAGGTCAGAAGCCGGACCGACATACCGATCGTCGCCGGAGAGACTCTGTACACCAAGGCCGCCTTCCGGGAGCTGTTCGAAAAGCGCGCCGTCGACATCATCAACCCCGACGTTTGCAACACCGGCGGCATCCTTGAGACCAAGGAGATCGCCGCGATGGCCGAGCCGTACTACGTCGGCGTCTCACCCCACAACTACAACAGCGTGGGCGTCGCGCTCGCGTCCACCGTCCACGTCTCTGCCTGCATTCCCAACTTCATCATCACCGAGTACTGGGTGAATTTCGAGCCGGTGGTCGAGGACATCACGGTCGGCGCCCCTCAGGTCGAAGACGGGTACATCCCCCTGCCCGACGCGCCCGGCCTCGGCGTGGACCTGGACGAGAACGCCCTCGAACGACGGGCGGACATCAGCGTCGGAAACAAGACTATACGAAAATACTCGGACGAAGGGCCTTAATCCGGCCCGAACGCCTATTTGCAGCGCATCTATTTCCGCATCGGAGGTCACATTGGATATCAAGATTCACGGCAGAAACGTCGAAATCACGGATGACATAGAAAGCTACGTTGGCAAGAAATTCAATCGTCTGTCGAGGCACTTGCCTCAGATGATGGACGCCACCACCGAGATCAAGCGAACGTCCTCGCGCTCCGGGGATGACCGGTTCGTAGTGCAATTGACCCTTACGGTCAAGGGACAGGTCCTGCGCGCTCAGCGCCGCAGCTCGACCGTCTCCGAAGCGATCGACACCGCCGTAGACGTAATGGATCGCCAGATACGACGGTACAAGGGACGGCGCTACCGCTCCAACCGGGAGCGCAAGTCTTTACGCGATCTGCCCGACGGTCTGGCTCCCGAGCCGGACGAGGAAATGCCCGCCCCTGACGAGATGGAGGACATGCCCATCAAGGTGGTCCGCCGCAAGCGCTTCCCTATGATCGGCATGACCGTGGACGACGCGATAGCCGAGATGGAGCTGCTGAACCACAGCTTCTACCTGTTCCGCAGCGTGGAGACGGGCAGCTACAATGTTGTGTATCGGCGCGAGGACGGCGACTACGGCCTCATTGAGCCGATCGAAGGCTGACTAACTACTTCAGCTTCGACGAGTTTTCCACACTCAGGTTCGGAGAAAACGCGTTCGCCCTGCTGAGCAGCATTACGCCCCGTTCCCCCTGAGCTTGTCGAAGGGCAATAGACCCACAAGGCCATACACACGGCCGACCAAGCTGGCGAGACAGCGAAGGCGGCGCTGTATGTCAGAAGGAGACTGGCGGGCTTACTTGAGGAAGAAAAGCCAACTCCACTTGATGGCCCATACAAACAAACAGCCCACAATCAGAAGTACGATGCCTACCGGACCGAGAATCGCATAGATGCCCACCATGAGCGCTATGCCAATCACCGCTGCGAGGGCGTAGAGGGCATACTGGATGAGTCTCTCCAGCGTATCGCCCCCGGTGTCAATCGCGAAGTCCTCTTCCCGGCGCGTGCGTACAAGTTCGTCGTCGTCGTCGACAGGGTCGCGCCCCAGCCGCTTGATCGCCATATCGCGGTTTTCCCGCGCTTCATCCAGTGAAGGGTCGAACTGGAGGGCTTCCTGGAATGCCCTGGCTGCTCCGGCCAAGTCACCGGCCTTGAACCGTGATACGCCCTCATTGTTCTTTTCGACCGCAAGGTCTTCTCTTGAAATGGTCGTGTTCTCGCCAACCATGGCCTTACCTCGTCAGAGAATTCTCGTCATCCGCGTCTTCGTCACCGTTACACACCGCTCGGTTGGTACTGAGTGTAGTGAATACGGCGTAGCCGTGTCAACGTCTGCAACGAATACCGTGCGATCACCGTCCACTTGTCTCGCTAGCGGGCGGAGGCAGTGTAGTCCGAAATCCCTTGAATCACCTATACTGCAACCTGGAATGGCTAAATTCATCACATACAAGCGCTGGGCGCTGAGGCCCGGTCGTGGTGAATCCGAGCTCGTCGAACTCGTGCGCGAGCGGATCGTCCCTCACTTCAAGAAGCTGCATGGCTGTATCAGGCTGGAGCTCCTGCGCATCGAGGGCACACGGTCATACCTCGCCCTGCAGTACTGGGAAAGCCGGGGACGTTGGAGCGAGACGACCGGCTCCGATTACTATAGGACTTGGTATGAAGAATACCTGCCAATCCTCGACCGCTGGGACGAGATCATGCAATTCGAAGAGGAATGGGATACCGAAGACCTGCTTGGCACAAGCGATAACTGCTGACGACGATCCGTTCACCCTGAACAGCCTTACGCCCCGCGCACGGAGCCGAACCGGGGCGTCAATAACTCCCGTGCAGGCACGCACAATCTCTCCCCCGCCGGGCTGACAGGGGTAGGCATTCGACTATTGGCCCACTTTGAAAGCAACCCCGCCACTGTCATTCTGAACGCAGCGAAGCGGAGTGAAGAATCTAAAATGTCCGTTCCAAGGCAGCGCGGACATGGAGAATTCCTGTTCCGTCGGCGAGGATGCGGATGACGCATCGGTTATCCTGTCTTGCGGTCATGGACTTTAGATTCCGAGCGTAGCGAGGAATATCTCATGAGGGTTGCTACCCTCACCACCTGGAATGAAAACATGCGCGTTGCGGAGACGGGCGACCACAAAGGTCGCCCCTACGACGGGATTGTCGGGGGTATTTTCGTAGCAATCGCTCATGTCGGTTGTCACCGGCACCACCAATCATGAAAATGAGGTTGGAGTCGTCGTTCTCGGTTGGCAGACGACCAGGGCATGGATTCCCGCGTAC
>VXLM01000031.1 GCA_009841605.1 Dehalococcoidia bacterium | reverse complement strand
CCCCCCCCGACTTTTTTTTAAATTATCCGGCCACCACCTATTCATCCTCGTTTAAGATCGGGGGCAGCGTCTGTGTTTTATATGCGAGCAAGGGAGACGACCGGCTACGAGGACTACATCGCGATCAAGTTCTACTCGAACGACGTGAATGTCGTTCTGGGCATGAGGGACTCAGAGTACGATGTCCGCGTCACTATCGGCGACCGCCCACTCGCTCGCTCTCAGGCCGGTGACGACATCCGATATGACGCCGAGGGAAACAGCTATCTCGTCGTCGATCAGGCGCGCATGTTCAACATCGTACGGCTCGACGAGTTTGGTACTCACGAGCTCAAGATCAGCTCAAACTCCGATGACTTCGAGCTGTTCACGTTCAGCTTCGGACACTACCAGAGGACGCCAAGAAAACTGGCAGGCATAACGGGCTGGATCAATTCCGTCCCTCTGGCCCTGGATGACCTGCGGGGCAAAGTCGTCCTCGTAGTATTCTTCTCGGTCGCGTGCGACGACTGCATCCAAGTCCAACCCTTCATCGAGTCATGGAATCGCAAGTACGGCAGCCATGGGCTGACGGTCATTGGTATCCACATACCCCAATTCGAGTTCGAGAAACGGCCCGACATCGTCACCAGATCGCTGGAAGCGCAGGGAGTCACGCATGCCGTCGGCGTAGACCAAGACGGGTCCTCCGCGAGGGCGTTCCGAAACCGCTCCTTGCCCGGCATGCACCTCCTGGACAAGGATGGATTCATCCGCCATGTCCGGCTCGGGCCGGGTGGATACACTCTGATGGAGCAGGAGATCAGACACTGGCTGGAGGACGCGGGCGCGGACCTGTCCGGCGTCGCGTTCATGACTCAGAAGGAGCTCGAACCCGACCCTCGCACCTTCGCACTCGAGGACGAGATTCGGCGAACCCGTGACATCTTCCTGGGTTCATCACACAACGACCCGGAAGCGCCCGACCCGTTCTTCCGACAGCCGGAATACTCTTCTCAGCCCGGCGAATCTTTTGCTTACCGGGATCCCGGTGAACACGAGAATCACTACGTCTACCTTCAAGGGCTATGGCAAAGCGACGAGAAGAGCATTGTCCACGCTAGGGAAACGGCGGAATACGAAGACTACGTGGCGTTCAAGATGGTCGGGAAGAAGGTTGCTGCCATCCTTTCAAACGGGGACGGCACGGTCCAGCGGGTGCTCATTACGATGGACGGCCTCCCGGTGCCGTCCGAATTGGCGGGAGAGGACGTGATGTATGATACCCACGGTGAGAGCTACGTGAAGGTCGACCGTCCCCGCGCTTATCAACTGATCGACCTGCCGGAGTACGCAAGCCACGACCTCAAACTGTGGTCGAAGTCCACTGGGCTTGAGGTCTACACCATCACCTTCGAGGCGAACATATTTGAGCCGCAACCGTTCTAACAATCGAGCCCCGCAAACCGTAGCGCGTCATTCCTGCGCTGCGAATACACATCTAGGAGACACCATGACATTCTCTCGAAACCTTCTATCAATCATTGTGCTTTCGCTCCTGCTGGCCCTCGCGCTCGCCGCCTGCGGAGGCGCAAACGGCACGGACACGACGGATGAACCGACATCGACCCCTAGGGCCACTGCGACCCCCTCGGTGGCCAGCGTGGACACCGATGATGCCCCGCCTCCACCCACACCTGCCCCTGATCCGACAGCAACCCCCGCTCCCGATCCGCTGGCGGGCCCGCAGGGAAGCGTAGGCCTACTTGCGCCCGACTTGGCAGGCATCAGCTCCTACATAAACACCGAGCCGTTCACGCTGGAGGAGCTTCGCGGCGACAAAGTCGTCCTCATCGACTTCTGGACCTACACCTGCGTCAACTGCATCCGCACGCTGCCGTTCATCAAGGAGTGGCACGAGAAGTACAAGGACGCCGGTCTCGTGATCGTCGGAGTTCATGCTCCGGAGTTCGAGTTCGAAAAGCTCGAAGAGAACGTCAAGATGGCCGTAGATGAGTGGGGCATCGAATACCCGGTCGTCCTCGACAACGACCATGGAACGTGGGACGCCTTCCTCAACAGGTCATGGCCCGCGAAGTACCTCATCGACAGGGACGGCGTGATCCGGTACACACACTTCGGCGAGGGTGAGTACATCGAGACGGAAGACGAAATTCGCAAGGTCTTGGCCGAGCTTGACACAGACGTCGCTGGCATCGAACACAGCAACATAGAGGACGCCGATTTCCATCTCGACGCGCTCGTCCAAGATCCCCTGGAAGGTCTGACCCGTGAGCTGTACGCCGGAGTGGAACGCAACTACGGCGCTCTGCAGTACGGCGGCTCACCTTACGTCCTCCATGAGGAGTACTATCACGGTCTTGGTCGAGTGGTCGAGTACGAGGACACGGAAGAGGAACACTACAATCAGTTCATCTACCTGCAGGGCTCGTGGATCAACGAACTGGAGAACCTCCGCCACGCGCGAGTCACCGAGAATTACGAGGACTACATCCTCGTCAACTTCAAGGCCGCGGAGGTCAATGTCGTACTCACCATTGGCGACAGCGACGACCCTTACGACGTGCGAGTGCTGATCAACGACGAGCCGGTGAAGGAGGAGCAGGCGGGCCTCGATGTCCAGTGGGACGACGAGGGCAACAGCTTCATAACGGTTGAGGAGCCACGCATGTACCGGGTCATCCAACTCGATGACTTTGAGGGCCACGAACTCAAGCTCAGCTCGAACTCCGACCAGTTCAGGGTATTCGCATACACCTTCGGGGCCTACGTGGAAGAACAGCCACTCCCATAGGCGCCGGAGACCTATAGGCAGGGCCGAAGAACCATTCAATCAGCGGCCCGGCAGTGAGAGCATGAATGGCCTTATCTGCCGGGCCGATTTGCGTCTGCCGAGAATTCTCGGTACGCTGAGCCACAATTCGCGGCGCGGAGAAACACAGTAGTTTGAATGTCATCCTCCTAGGGGCAGGTCGCGGTGAACGCCTTATGCCCTTCACCGCTACTCAGCCCAAGTGCTTTACCGAAGTGGCGGGTACCAGAATTCTGGATTGGACGCTGCGCGCGTTCCAAGCGAACGGGCTAGATGAGTTCGTCTTCGTCGGCGGGTATCTCATCGACGTGGTACGGGAGGCCTACCCCGACTTCTCGTACGTCGAAAACCGCGCATGGCCCACGACCAACATCCTCGCATCCCTGGTCTGCGCCCGCGAGCACATGGCTAACGGCTTCTATGCCACCTACACCGACACGCTGTATCTCGGCGACGCGGTGAAGCGGCTCCAGGACTCCCCGCACGACATCACCCTCGTCATGGACACTCGCTGGCGCGAAAGGTACGTGTTCCGCAGCATGCACCCGGAGTCGGACGCCGAGAAGATGATCGTGGACGGCGACCGTGTGGCGCAAGTCTCCCGGACGATAGCCCCTAATGAGGCCTCCGGGGAATACACCGGCGTCATCAAGATGACGGCCAAGGGCGCCTCCCAGTTCCTGCAATTCCACGATGACGTGTACGCTGAGCTCGGCGACGAACGGATCATCGCGGACGGGCGACCCTTCCGCATGGCTTACGTGATTCACCTGCTTGAACGCATGATCCGAGCAGGAATTCCGGTACACTGCGTCGCCGTGCCCGGTGATTACCACGAGGTCGATACCATTCAGGACTATCATCTCGCCACCGCCGACTGGATGCGGTTTTCTACCTGATTTTCTTGTATAGGTATAAGCGCAGCCAACTAACGATGCCCTGCCAGGATGCCGGATGAAAAAGGACCTGTTCACAACCACCGTCGTCGGCTCGATGCCGCGTCCTCAATACGTGCGAGACCTGATCGAAGAGCAGGTCGAGAGTCGCCTTTCTTCAGATGACTTCCGGCGCATGATGGACTCCGCCATTCCGTACGTGGCGCAAATGCAGGAGCTCGCTGGAATCGACGTGATCTCCGACGGAGAATGGCGGCGGAAGTCGTACATCGGCGTAATAGCGGATATCTGCAGCGGCTTCGAGCTCTCCATAAAAGAGGTGCAAGGACAGCGCCAGACCTGGCACGTTGTAACGTCAGAGTTGGACGTCGTACATCCCGGTCTTCTTGCAAAAGAGGCCGGCTTCCTCAAGCGGCACACCGAACGCGATGTCAAGGTCGCCATTCCGTCGCCATACCTCATCGGCGAACGGATGTGGGATCCCGAATTGTCCAAAGACGCGTACCCCACCCGGCGAGACTTCACCGATGCGCTAGTGCCCATCCTAGAGCAGGAGCTCATAGCCCTCCGCGACGAAGGAGTAGCGATGGCGCAGATCGACGATCCACATTTATGCCTGTTCGTCGACCCGAATGTGCGCGCGCAGTATGACGATCCGCAGGCCGAGATGGCCTTCTGCGTCGATCTGATTAACCGAGTTGTCGAAGGAGTAGACGGAGTCCGGTTGGCCGTCCACCTCTGCCGGCGCAATAAAGGTCGTGCCGGATGGGTGGGCGAGGGCGGATACGGACCGATTCTGCCTGCCCTGTCCGATCTACAGGTCGATGTCCTTATGCTGGAGTTTGCCATCCCAGCGGCGGGCGACTTCGCCATCCTACGGGAACTGCCCGAGCGTTTTGACATCGGCCTCGGCTGCGTCGATTGCCGCGGCAGCCATATCGACACTCCCGCCGAGATCGCTGACCGGGTCCGGCGAGCCGCCCAATACGTCGCGCCTGAGCGATTACTCCTGCACCCCGACTGCGGTTTCGCGCCGGGCAGCGCGGCAGACATCCCGCTCGACGAAGCATACTCGAAGCTCAGGAACGAGACGCTGGCGGCGGAGTTGCTCAGGGAGGAATTTGGGTAACCCGGCGCATGACCGGTGTGCATTGGCTTCGCACGTGACGTGACCCTTAACCATTGAAATTGGACTCTATCTGTAGGAGCGACAATTGCGTCAGCTACGAGAAAACGGGATCAAGAGGAAGCTCGAACGGGGAGAAATCGTCAGCGTCGTCGAGGGGTTCCACACGGCCGAGATCGTCGACTTCCTGGGCCCAATGGGGTTCGACGGTGTATGGGTCGAGACGGAGCACGGCGCAATCGACTTCCGGGAGATCCAGAACATCACGCGGTCGTGCGACCTCTGGGGAATGACTTCCCTGATCCGGGTCAACCGCGTGGACTACGGACTCATCTACCGGTCGCTCGATCAGGGCGCTCAGGGAGTGATAGTCCCGCATGTCGATACTGCGGAACAGGCGCGGGAAGTCGTCCGCGCGGCGAGATACGCGCCAATCGGCGAGCGAGGGATGTACGAGAGCAGGCAGGCGTATGGTCTCGATTCCGCTGAGTACTTCCAATCCGCCAACCGGGAGACCCTTGTGGTCACGATGATCGAAGACATCCGGGCAATAGAAAATCTGCCGGAGATTCTCGCCGTTGACCACATCGACGTGTTCTTCGTCGCCCCCAGCGACCTCGCTCAGAGCATGGGCTTGATCGGACAGATCGACGCCCCAAAGGTCAAACAGACGATTTTCGATGCCGTATCACGCATCGCCGAGTCCGGGCGCACTGCCGGGGCCATCGCGTGGGCGGACACGGCTGAGGAGGTGGTAGAGGCCGGAGCCAGATTCCTGATGACGAGCTGGATCCCATACCTATCGGCCGGCGCGAAGACCTATCTCGAGGCGGTGCAGCGAGTTGCCCATGAGAGTGAAAAGTCGTCCTAGCGGTTCAACACCCTGGACTGTAACTGTTCAGACTTGGTGAGGCTAGGGCCTTTCCCAATTCCGTTCGTGGTGAGCCTGCCGAACCGCGAAGAGGGCCTTCGACAGGCTCAGAGCTTGCTCCGTACTGGATACGGGGCCGAACGGGATAGAGGACTTTTCTGTGACAATGCAAAGACTCTGCCGTGAGGCAAGCAAGCCACCGTCATACTGTCACCCCGTACTACGATACGGGGCGTGTATCCATAGGGATGGGGACACATTTCCCCTCACCGACTCTGAACAGTTGCAGCCCCGAATCCAACTTGACGAATAAGAATATATGATCTATTATGATTTCGAACTGACGAGATGACCAACCGCTCGACCATAAGGCGACGAGAAAGAAAGTTACGAAATGTTACCGGATGTTACGGAAATGACTCTTTAACGCCTCCTGATCACCCACGTCTAACGACGACATCACCACGACGTCCCAAAATGTCCCCGAATGTCCCTCGAAAAACGGTTCACCCCGGTTCTGCCGGTCGCCTCGCAGGACTCGCTTGTATGACCACTCACTTCCCCATAACTCCCTCTCGTCGTCACCGCGACGTCCCAAAATGTCCCCGAATGTCCCTCAAAAAACGGTTCGACCCGGTTCTGCCGGTCGCCTCGAAGGACTTACTCGCACGACCACTCACATCCCTGTGACTCCCTCTCGTTGTCACTGGGACGTCGCAAAATGTCCGCGAATGTCCGTCAAAAAAAAGGGTTCGCCCCGGTTGGAACTCGCTTCTTGCCGGTTTGTCTCACAGGACTCGCTCGTACGACCTACTGGACCAACCCCTTGGAATCGGAAAGCAGGAAACCGCTGTAGCGCCCTCCCAACGTGCTATCATTACCCGCCTATGGAACACCACGAACTGAAGCACTGGATCGCCTTTACCAGGGTGCCGTACATAGGGACCGTGCGGCTTCGGCTGCTGGTGAATCATTTCGGCAAACTCTCCGGCGCATGGCGTGCAAGCGAAGGCGATCTCCGCGAGGCCGGCCTGGATGAAAGAACAACTCGATCGGTTCTGCGACATCGGAACAGGATCGACCCGGACGCCGAGTTGGCTCTGCTCGAAAGGCATAGCTGCTCCGCCATCACGTGGAATGACAGCGAGTATCCCGCCCGCCTCAAGGAGATCGACGACGCTCCGCCGGTGCTTTACCTCAAAGGCGAACTGCTTCCGAAGGACGAGAGGTCGGTCGCCGTGGTCGGCACGAGAAGGGTCACGGCTTACGGCCGCGAGGTCACGCATCGGCTGTCGACGGATCTGGCGAACTCGGACGTTGTGGTCGTGAGCGGACTCGCCAGCGGAGTGGACGGTATCGCCCACCGCGCGGCGCTGGAAGCGGGAGGCCGAACGGTCGCAGTACTCGGTAATGGCGTGGACATCGTTTATCCCCACCAACACGCCCGGCTGGCCGAACAGATTGCGGAAAACGGCGCCATTGTTTCCGAGCACCCCATAGGCACCAAGCCCAAAGCCGAGCACTTTCCTCGGCGAAATCGCATCCTGAGCGGGATAACCCTGGGAACACTGGTGATCGAGGCCGCCGAAAGCAGCGGTGCCTTGATTACCGCGCGACACGCTCTCGACCAGAACCGCGAGGTCTTCGCCGTACCGGGCAGCATCCTGTCGCCGGGCAGTCGCGGTACCAATGCCCTGATTCAGCGCATGGAGGCAAAACCGGTCCACAAGCACGAGGACATCCTCGAGGAATTGAACCTCTCGTTCGTGGGGGCACAAATCGAGATGGCGGCCTTGTTCCCGGCCAGCGACGACGAATCTAACGTCTTGTTTCACCTGAGCCAAGAACCTACGCACATCGATGAGATCATCCGAGGTTCCGGGATGACCATCTCGGTCGTGAGCAGTCTTCTCGCAATGATGGAATTGCGCGGTCTCGTGCGTCAGGTTGGCGGGATGAACTACGTGCGAGTTTGAGTGTATCGGTCGAATTTGGGTGGAAAGCGGTTGCAAACCGGATACGCCCTGTGTTCATAATACCTAGAAGAGGCAGGCGATACCCTGCCTGTTTTGTTGTCCCGACCCCTATATCTTGAAGTTGACGGAATAACTATGGGCAAAGATCTCGTTATCGTTGAATCGCCCGCCAAGGCCCGCACGATTGGGCGTTTTCTCGGTGGCAAGTATGACACGAAGGCTTCGATGGGCCATGTTCGCGATATTCCCAAGAGGGAAATGGGCGTCAGGGTCGATGACCTGAGCTTCGTGCCAAAGTACCGAGTCATGTCAGACAAGCGAAAGGTCGTCAAGGAAATCGCGGACGCCGCGAAATCCGCTTCGACCGTTTATCTAGCCACCGACCCTGACCGCGAGGGCGAAGCCATCTCCTGGCACCTCATCAATGCGGCCAAGATCGACTCATCCAAGGTGCAGCGCGTGGTCTTCCACGAAATCACCGACGCAGCGGTCAAAGAAGCCTTCGCGCATCCTCGTGGCCTTGACGACAACCTCATCGACGCCCAGCAGGCGAGGAGGGTACTTGACCGTCTGGTAGGCTACGAGCTCAGCCCAGTGCTATGGAAGAAGGTACGACGCGGCCTGTCGGCAGGCAGAGTGCAGTCGGTGGCGCTGCGGCTCATAGTCGAGCGGGAGCAGGAGATCGAGGCGTTCCAGTCAGAAGAGTATTGGAGCATCGAGGCCAAATTCGCCCCCCAATCCAAGAACGGCGCAGATGCGCAGACCTTCACCGCCCAGCTTTTCCGTCTGCACGGCAGCAAGGCTCGCATCGAGATCAAGAACGAGGCCGAGGCCACCGCAATTACCGGCGACCTTGAAGGCGCAACGTATCGCGTGACTTCCGTACAAAGGCGTGAACGGCGACGCAAGCCTTCAGCCCCGTTCATTACCAGCACTCTCCAGCAGGAGGCCTCGCGGAAATTGGGCTTTACGGCTCAACGGACGATGGTCGTCGCCCAGCAGTTGTACGAGGGCGTAAACGTCGGCACGGGCGGAACGACCGGTCTCATCACCTACATGAGGACGGACTCCACCAACGTTGCCGACTCCGCACTCCGTGAGGCATCAGCTTACGTGAAGGAGAAGTTCGGCACGAGCTTCGCGCCCAAGACCGCGCGCCGCTACACCAAGCGGGTTCGAGGCGCGCAGGAGGCCCACGAGGCCATACGCCCGACCTCCCTCTTCGCCGAGCCGGAGAAGGTGAAAAACCACCTCTCGCCGGAGCAATTCAGGCTATACGACCTGATCTGGCGACGAATGGTCGCAAGCCAGATGAACGACGCGATCTTCGACGCGACGCGTGTCGATATAGACGCTGAGAGCGTTTCTTCCGGAACCCACTACGACTTCCGCGCGACGGGCTCGGTTCTCAAGTTCGCGGGCTTTCGGAAGGTATACATGGAGGGGACCGACTCCTCCAACGGCAAGGCATCCGAGGAGTCACGTGACTTGCCGCCGCTGGAAGACGGCGACGCGCTGGACTTCATCGCCCTGCTGCCGGAGCAGCACTTCACGCAGCCACCTCCGCGCTATTCCGAGGCGACCCTGGTGCGGGCGCTCGAAGAGGAAGGCATCGGACGTCCCAGCACCTATGCCCCGACCATCGCGACCGTGCTGGACCGCGACTACGCGCGAAAGATGAAAAGCCGCTTCGAGCCGACGAAGCTCGGAAGGGCAGTAACCGGACTGCTCATTCAGCACTTCCCTGACGTTGTGGACATCGGGTTCACCGCGAAGATGGAAGAGCAGCTCGATGAGATAGCGAGCGGACAACGGGCGTGGAATCCGATGCTGAAGGACTTCTACCAACCCTTCAACACGACGGTCAAGGACGCGCTCGAAAACGCAGAGCGCGTCCCCAGCAACCAGATCGACGAAGAGAGCAGCGAGGTCTGCGAAACGTGCGATAGCCCGATGGTCATCAAGTCGGGCCGGTACGGACGGTTCCTTTCGTGCAGCGGATTTCCAAAATGCCGGAGCTCCAAGCCGTTGATGGAGCGGATAGGCGTGAAGTGTCCGAAAGACGGCGGGGACATCGTCGAACGACGGCAGCGCGGCAGGAACGGCAGGAAATTTTACGGCTGCGTCAACTATCCTGACTGCGACTTCACGGTCAACCGCAAGCCGCTCAGAGTTCCCTGCCTGGAGTGCGGTGGCCTCCTTGTCGAGCAGGGACGCGACCGCTGCCAGTGTAGAGACTGCGACTACAGAGGCCCAATTCCTGAAGCCGTCGACGCGGGCGAGTTGGTCGAGGTCTAAAACTCCCCAAAAGGTGAACTCTCCACACGTAGGGGCAGGCGCTATCGCACCCTTATGATTGTGTGGAGATGACCGAAGCTGCTTGGCAGGAACTGATCGACAAGTTCGACATGTACCTCACGGCGGAAAAGGGGCTTGCACCCCTGACCCGGCGGAACTACACGACCGATCTCGTGCCGCTCATCGAGTTCATGCGTCGCGAGGCCATAACCGACCTCGCCGACCTTGACCGCTACCGGATCAGGGCATATCTGGCGTGGCTGGTTGAGCTTGGTTATGTGAAGGCCAGTGTCGTTCGCAAGTTGAGCGCGCTTCGAACGTTCATAGGGTGGCTCATACGTACCGGCGTCCTGACGGAGGACCCTCTGCCCACACGGGGGATGATGAAGAAGGGGTCTCGACTGCCCCGCTTTCTCTCGCAGATCGAGGCCGCGCGACTGGTTTCCGCTCCCGACGGCACTGACGATCTTGGACTCCGCGACCGCGCTCTGCTGGAGGTGCTCTATGCTGCCGGGCTTCGGGTCAGCGAGGTGCGTGATCTGAATGTCAACGACATCAACCTTGAAACGAAGGAGCTTCGCGTTCGCGGGAAGGGCTCGAAGCAGAGGGTCGTGCTGATTGGGGAGGCTGCACACCGAGCGCTGTACCGCTACCTTCACGAGGTTCGACCTAAGCTGGTGACGCGAGAGAGCGGCGCGGCGGTGTTCCTGAACCGGAGCGGCGGAAGGCTGAGCCAGCGCAGCATCCAGGCGAAGGTGCGCAAGTACTCGACTATGACCGGGCTGAGGACTGACGTGCACACGCACACGCTCCGGCACTCGTTCGCGACCCACCTGCTGGAGGGCGGCGCGGATCTGAGAGTCGTGCAGGAGCTGCTTGGTCACTCATCGCCGGCGACCACGCAGATCTATACTCACGTTACTCAGACGCAAGCGCGTCAGGCCTACCTTGCGGCACATCCGCGCGCAGCCAAGTCGGCGCCGCAGACTGAACCTAGCGCCTAACGGGAACGTACGGATTCCCTGCGTACGTCTGCTAGAATCGGTCAGGTGAGCACCGCACGGCCCGACGACCAGCCCCCTGAACTTGCCGAACTGACCCTCCTCGACGAGATTGGCCCGCTTGGCGACTGTCTCGCCGACTTCGAGGATGGGCGAATCAACGTGTTTGGGGGGATTCCTGGCGAGCGGGTTGTAGCGCGGATCGTGCGGTATCGGCGGCGAAGGAAGCGGATGGTGTCGGGTCTGGTGCTTGAAGTAATCGAGGCTTCGCCCCACCGAGTTCCCGCGCCGTGCCAGTACTTCGGGGCGTGTACCGGGTGCCAGTGGCAGCATGTTTCGTATAGCCATCAGCTTGTACTCAAGCGGGGGTATGTCGAACGGAATTTTTCTGAATATCCGTCGCTCAGCAGTACCAACATCGAACCGTGCATACCTGCGCCGAGCCTGTACGGCTACCGGAACCACGCCCGCTACACGATCCGGCGGGAGGGCAGTCCCGGCTTCGTGAACAGGATCACGCGGAGGTTCGTGCAGACGGACGAGTGCATGCTGATGGCACCGGGGATCAACCGGCTGGCGGACGACCTCAAGGGCCGGGCTCAAGAGACGAGCCAGCTTTCCATCCGGTATGGGATCAACACCGACGATTGGCTCATCCAGCCGAGGTTGAAGAGCGATGACATAGCGCTGGAGTCGGGGCAGAGTCACTACACGGAGAAGCTGCTGGGTCGCGAGTTTCGCATAGCCTCGCCGTCGTTCTTCCAGGTGAACACAGAGCAGGCGGAGCGTCTGGCGGAGCTTGTAGGCGAGACGCTGGGGCTTTCCGGCAGAGAGTCGGTCGCCGATGCGTACGCGGGGGTAGGGACGTTCGCCATACTGCTGGCCGGCTCGGCGAAGAGGATCATCGCCATCGAAGAGTCGGCGGCGGCGATCCGGGACGCAGCCTCGAACGCCTCCGGCATCGAGAACGTGGAGTTCATCGAGGGGAAGACGGAGGACGTGTTCGATTCGATGGAGGCCCATCCCGATGTCGTGATCCTCGATCCGCCGCGGTCGGGGTGTCATCCGACCGTCTTGGAGGCGCTCGTCCGGCTGGCACCGGAGCGGACGGTGTATGTGTCGTGCGACCCGGAGGCGCTGGCGCGGGACCTGGACGTGCTCGTGCGGGGTGGGTTCAGGATCGAGTCGGTACGGCCCATCGACATGTTCCCGCAGACTCACCATGTGGAGACGGTGGTGCTGTTGGGGTGCGATTAGGGCATGACGGTGACGTCGATTTCGTCGATGAGGATGTCGCCGGATGCTCCTTCCTCATGGTTTGTCAGGGTTACGCCGAGGGTGTTGTCGCCGTCGATCATGGCGTCGGGGTTGAGGTCGAAGATGACGGTGGAGTAGGCGGGGAGCGGGCGGCCGATGTTGGTCGAGCGACCGCTTTCGTGCCACATTCGGCGGACACTGTCGGGGGGAACGGGCGAGCCGTTGGCTTCAAACGCCAGATCGTCGCCGGGGCGGAGATTTTGGGCGCGGATGGCCGCGTAGGTGTAGCCGATCTCGTCCCACTGCTCGCAGAGGCGGAGGCGGTATTCCTGTCGCGCTCCGGGCGTCTCGCGGCTCAGGACGATCTTGTCGTCCTTGATCGCGCCGGTGGAGGCCATGCCGGGCCCTCCGTGGTAGTCCGTGCCACCCATCATTGAGCGGAAGAGGTAGGTGCGGTGACTCGCCCTTATGACATCGGGGTCGCGTAGCTCTCTGAGCAGGCCGAGCGAGCCGGGGAAGTCGCCCATGAGGTTACCGGTGTACTGCTCCTGGTAGTTGAAGCTGGAAATGCCGTCGGCACCGGCCCCGTACATGTTGTTGGCGAGAGCGCGGTAGTTGTTCGCGGCCATCGGGCGGAGGTAGACCCGCGACTGGAAGGCCATGTGGTCGGTGGTCCCGCTCTCGCCGGTGTTCGGCTGGAGGGCCCATGGGACGGTGTCGCTTCGCGCGTCGGAAGCAGAGCAGAACGGCATGACGCCGGGCAGCAATACGCAGTTTGTTCCATCCGTGAGGCTCGAAAACTCCTCCCACTGCGCATTGTGGTTCGCGTACATGGTGTTGGCTGGACTCACGTAGTCGAGGATGCCGGTGGTGATCCACGTGGGAATGTCGAGTCCGCAGTCGTGGCACTCTTTTATGGTCTCGGGAACGCGAACGCCCAAGAGCAGCTTCCTGCCTTTCTTTCGTCCCTCGTCGTCCAGCATGTCGCGGATACGCTGAAAGAGCTCGGTCATGAGGTGTTGACGTTCACGGGAGATGGAGCGCGGGTACGGGAAGTGGTTGTCGCTGCGGAAGGTTATCTCGATGCCGTCCACGTCGAAGCGGCGGGCGATCTCCTCGACGGCCCCGAAGTGGAAATCTCGCACCTCCTTGAAGGAGAAGTCCATCGCGTTGCCCGGGTTGGCGAGGGGTCCCGGTGGAACGTCTTTCAGGATGAACTCCGGGTGGTCGAACATCCATTGAGCGCCCTGGGTGGGAGCGCCGTGGTCGTCGCCGAAGCGCGCGCCGGCGATGAATTTCATCCCACGCTCATGGGCGCGATTGCAGATTATCTCGATTGGGTTGATGCCCCGGTCGAGCAAGGGAATCCAGCGACGATGCTGGGGGCGCTGGTCGAACTCATAGGTGTCGGAGCGGAAGTAGGTGACCCATCCCTGTCCGAATACTTCCTGGCCAAGGGCGTCGGCCCCACTCAACGCAAAGTGGTCGACGAGCCTTTCGATCTGATCCGGCGTGGCTGGATCGCTGGTGAAGGGCTCTCGCGCGTGGCTCGAAATGTCGGCCACGAAGAGGAGGCGGATGTCGCCCTTGGGCTTGATGGGTCTCGGTCCCGGTGGTGTTGGTGTCACTTGTTGCTACTCCTGTAGATTTGGTCGGCGGTGGGCATCACCCTCACCCTAACCCTCTCCCGTCGAGGGAGAGGGGATAGGAGGCAGGCTCTCTTCCGTGATGGAAAAGGGAGATATGTTTTCACGCTCACCCACGACGGGAGAGGGGGTATGTTGGTTGGCACTTGTGATTGAACGCACGATTAGTTGTCAGTGTCATTTTCGATACCTAGCGCGGCGCGGTCCATGTGCGCGTTGTAGACCTGATGCCAGCCGCCCTCGTCGTCGATCTCGTAGTCGTCGGCGCTGTCCTGCGGTTCCCATCCGAGCACCTCGCGGGTGTGCTCGATGTCGAGCCAGCGGTACTTGTTGTTGGAGGTCGCGCGGAAGATGTCGAACTTGAGCGACGGCGGGGCCTGCAGGCACTTGTCGACGACGCTCACGCAGTCGCGATGGCTGAGGTAGCCCATGGCCTGCCGACGCTGTGTCGGCCTGTTGGCGGGCGTGACGGCACCGAGCCGGATGCAGAGAATGGACATGTCGAACACATCGGAGTAGTAGCGGGCGAGGGCCTCGCCGAAGACCTTGCACGCGCCGTAGACGCTCTTCGGGCGGACGGGGTCGAGGTGGGTAATCATAGGCCACGTGTCGGGCAGCTCGTCGTACTTGCCCGCGCCTATGTGTCCGTACGGCAGGCTTTTGTCATACTCATAGCCGGTCTGCGTGTCGCCGGTGCTGCCGTAGACGACCCTGCGGACGCCGTTAATGCGGGCGGCCTCGTAGACGTTGCGGGTGCCTATGATGCCTGCTGTGAGGTGCTTGTCCCAGTCGAAGACGTCGTCGATGTAGTTGGCCATGTGGACGACCATGTCCACGCCCTCGAAGGCGGGGAGGATGGCATCGAGGTCGGAGATGTCGGCCTGTGTGCCGGGGACGCCCTCGACTGGACGCCGGTTGAGGGCGGTGAAGTCGTATTTATCGGCGAGGTGCTTGACGATCAGGCCGCCGATAAGGCCGCTGGCGCCGGTGACGAGGATTTTTTGTGTAGTCATGTGTTTTCCTGGTTAGGGGTGGTTCACGGCACGGGGTGCGGGGGTCGTGGAAGTAAGAGGGCGACCACAAGGGTCGCCCCTACGGCGGGTTTGCCGCTGGGTGTGTTTTCCGAGTAAAGACGGGGTGGGCTGGTGGGCATGTGGTTTGCAACGTAATGGAAGAGATTCGGCATTGGTTATTCGAGGACTATGTCGCCGCTTTTGCCGCCGGATTTGCGGCGGAGGCGGATGTCGCCGATGCGCATTCCGCGGTCGACGGCCTTGCACATGTCGTAGATGGTAAGGGCGGCTACGCTGACGGCGGTCATGGCCTCCATCTCGACGCCGGTCTTGGCGGTCGTTCTGGCGGTGCCGCGGATGTCAACTGCTGAGCGCTCGTGGTCGAGGCGGAACTCGACGGTGATCTGGTCGAGGGGCAGAGGGTGGCAGAGGGGAATGAGCTGGGCGGTATTCTTGGCGGCCATGATTCCGGCGATGCGGGCTACGCCGAGGACGTCGCCCTTCTCGATGTCGTTGGCCTCGATGAGCTTCAGGGTCTCGGGCTGCATGAGGACGCTTCCCGTGACGACGGCCATGCGCTCGGTGGAGTCCTTCGGGCCTACGTCGACCATCTGGGCCTTGCCGGAGGCGTCGACGTGCGAGAGTTTTTTCCCCGGCGTGGTATGTGATGATGAGTCATTCACTGGTTCACCTCGTGCCTCGGCGTTGGCGATACGGTCGGCCTGTTCGTTGAGCGGGTGTCCGGCATGGGCCTTTACCCACTTCCATTGGACGTTACGCTTGGCGACTACGGAGTCGAGCTTGGCCCACAGATCGCGGTTCTTGTTGCGCTTCCAGTTCTTGGTCATGGTGTTGATGACGTATGTGCTGTCGCTGTGGACTCGCACGTCTGCACCGGAGGGAGTGGCCTCTATTCCCTCAATGACGGCGAGTATTTCCATCTTGTTGTTCGTGGTGTTGTCATCTCGGCCGTGCAGCTTTCGGGTCGCGCCGTTCTCTATGATGATGGCAGCCCAGCCGCCGGGACCGGGATTCCCGATGCAGCTGCCGTCGGTGTAGATGTCGATCATGGATTTTTCGATTCTCGCTTGGAGCTGGTTGGATTTAGTTGGTGGGTAGGTATCAGAGGATAACCCTCACCCTAACCCTCTCCCACAACGGGAGAGGGGATTTAGGATCATCCGGTGAATCTTTGAGATGTGACACTACCTTAGGGATCGTTTGACCAGGGTGGCGAGATGACGCTCTCTATCATATAGGGTTTTGGGGCGGCTTCAACCTTCATGGTCGGGCGGGACCGCGAATCGGTATTTCATGATTGTCTCGTCGGCTTGCATTCGCATCCGTGGATCGGGTGAATGCAGCTGGGCCTGGAGGTCATCGAGGACTTCGAAGAAGAGTTCTCTGGTATTTTCCTTGAAGAATAGGAGCGCTTCGGCGTGTCGTCGATTGTAGACGGCCCTGAAGGCGGGGGTTTTCAACCATCGGTAGAGGGTAGCGCGGCTCACTTCGGCCTTATTCGCTGCATCGGTGATCGTTGGGGACATTAGCAGGCACTCGATTGCACGATATTGCCGGTTGGTGAGTTTGGATTGGTGTTCGTGAGGTTGCGGCTGGTCTTGAGTCATCCGAGTAAATCCTTCCTTTGTTTTTGGGTAACGAAATCGTTCACAGGTGTGAGACGTTCTGAGACGATAAGACGTTTTGAGAATGGTCACGACCCTCTTTTTTCCCCACCTGTTCTCAATATGTCTCACGTAGTTTGGCCCGACCGGGCGGGGCATTTGAAGCTGATCCGGCGGCGTTCACACGTCTCAGAATGGATCGTGAGACACTTTGAGAGTTTTTAGCCACATTTAAATTTTTTCTGCCTTTTTTCTCAATTTGTCTCACGCGGCACCACGGGTCGGGCGCTGTGGGTCGAAACGGTTTTTTGATGTATGGATTGTAGATTATATGTTCTTGTGTGTCAAATTGGGGGCGCAGCAGGGTGTTCTATGAGGGCGAGGGCGGAGACGGGCGACCACAAGGGTCGCCCCTACAGGAGGTTGGTCGGGGTTATTTTCTGAGGAATGGTAGGGTTCGAGGGTGATGGCGTCCTACCCAAGCCCCCAACCCCTCTGGATTCCGGCCTCCGCCGGAATGACGGTTGGGCGCGGGAGAGGGTTGGGAGCGTGTATTATGTTGGCTCGGAATTCACAGAGTAGCTAGAGAGGGTGTTATGGCGCGCAAGAACCGGATGATAATCAGCAATGACGACGGATGGATCATGGGCAATATGACTTCGGAGGTGACGCCGGAGACGATTACGGAGCTCATGGTCGACACGTATCCGGGATCGCCGATTGGGGGCGTGTCCTGGTGCGTGGGCAACAGCGAGACGTACGAGTATGAGACGGAGGTGGGAGAGCGTACGGGGGACGGCTACGAGCACTTCAAGGACGAGCGGACCTACTGGCTGCACAAGAACCTCTACGGGTTGATCGAGAGCTCGGGTGGGCCGCTGACGGAGATCACGCGGCAGTTCCACGAGGCGGGGATCGACGTGCTGCCGTCGATGAGGATGAACAGTCATTATGACGTCGCGTATGACGCGCCGGGTCACGGCAAGTTCCGGCGGGAGCATCGCGAGTGGCTGATCGGGCAGCCGAACGAGTACATTCCGCGTCCGACGCTGGAGTTCGCGATTGCGCGCGGGGTGGACTACAAGTTCCCCGGAGTACGCGGCCACCTGCAGGAGGTCATCTTCGAGCTTTTTGAAAAATTCGACGTTGCGGGCGTGGAACTCGATTACTTCCGGCATCCGGCCTTCTTCCGGGTGGAGGAGGCGTACTCCAACCGGTACCTGATGACCGACTTCATCCGGCGCATAAGGAAGCGGATGGACGAGGTCGGTGAGCAAAAGGGCAAGCACCTCGACCTGCTCGTGCGGGTCCCGCCGACGCTGTACGACTCCAAGCGCATAGGGCTGGACGTGGAGACATGGATAACGGAAGGGCTGGTGGACATCGTGGCGGCGGGCGGAGGTTTCATGCCGTTCGAGCAGCCGATCCGTGAGTTCGTGGAGGTGGCGGAAGGGACAGACTGCCTGATATACGGCAGTTTCGAGGCGCTGCGTTGGGCACTGGACGAGGAGCTGCTCTACGCGCTGGCCGCGCGGTTCTGGGACGCTGGGGTGGACGGGTTCTACTTGTTCAACTACTTCAACGCGCCGAACGAGTGGAAGCGGCGTGTGCTGGGCAACATGGTCGATAGGGAGAAGCTGGCCCGTCTCAACAAGCGGTATGAGCTCGATCACTCGGACCGGTCGGGGAAGGAGTACCACAGCGGCGCATTCCGGTATGCCCTGCCGTGGGCGTCGCTGCCGGTGTTCATGGAGGAGACGCAGCCGGGAGGAGGCTCGTCGTTGACGCTGGATATCGCCGACGATGTTGAGACGGCCAAGGCGGACGGCGGGCTAGAGTCGTGCATCCTGGATCTGGGTTTCGACAATCTGAATGAGGACGACGAGTTGGACGTGCGGATCAACGGCGAGGCTGTTGCTTGGACGTCGATGGAGCGCACGGAGGACGGCTGGGGGTACACGGCGTTCGACGGGGTGGTGTACCACACGACGATGTCGGAGCGGCGAGTCGAGGGGACGGTGATCCGGTTCGACGTGACGGGGCTGCCCATCAGGAAGGGTGAGAACGAGCTACTGGTGCGGCTCATCAAGGGGGCGGGACCGCACTTCGAGGCGGTGAAGCTGACGGAGGTGCGGCTGCATATCAACTACGTGTAGAGGTGAGGAACCCCCTCTCTGTTTCTCTCCCCCGCCGGGGGAGAGACTCGGAATTGCTCAATTCCCACTGGCCTTCGACAGGCTCAGGCCGAACGGAGTGAAGGGTTGCTTAGCGCCAACCGAGGCTGTCGAACCAGACGCCGCTGCGGTAGTTTTGGATGGCGCGGCGGACGTATGGGATGGTGTTGGGCGGGAGGTCGTCGAGGTCGAAACAGGTCAGGTCGTCGCACTTGTCGGGTTCCATGTTGACGACCTCACCTGAATAGCGAGAGGCGTGGAGGAAGAAGGAGACGTACTCATCGTCTTCCATCAGGTGCAATACGCCGACGACCGTTAGGTCCGCAGGGGATATTTCGATGCCCGCTTCCTCCCGCGCCTCGCGAATCATGGCGGTCTTGAGCTGCTCGCCGCCGTCGATGTGACCGGCGACCACGCTGTAGTTTCCGTCCTGGTAGCCGGTGTTGTACCGGCGGAGCATGAGGATCTTGCCGTCGCGTACGAGTAGGAGATGGACTGCTACAGGAGCCAGGAACACTACGCCCTCGGCATACGGGTACCTTCGACCTTCATTCGCATCTTGTAGACGGAGGTGCGGGCGGTGACGTAGAGGGACATGTTGTCGGCGTCGCCCCATGCGAGGTTGGCGGGTAGCTCGGGGAGGCGGATCTTGCCGATGTAGTCACCGTCCGGGCCGTGTACAAAGACGCCGCCGGGACCGGTGCAGTAGGTGCGGCCTTCCACGTCGACCTTGATGCCGTCGGGGACGCCGGGCTCGCCGTTCTGTGGTAGCTCGGCGAAGACGCGGCGGTTGGATAGCGTGCCGTCGGGGGCTACGTCGTAGGCGCTGATGTGTTTGTGGTGCCGGGTGTTGGTGACGTAGAGGGTGCTCTCGTCGGGGGAGAAGGCGAGGCCGTTGGGGTACTCGAACGGAGCGGCCTCGAAAACCCTGCCGCCGGGAGTGACGCCGTAGACGAAATTCTTGTATAGCAGGGCGCTCGGCGTGTGGTTGGGCCATGCGCCGGGGTCGGTGAAATACATGGTGCCGTCGGAGCGGAAGACGACGTCGTTGGGCTTGTTGAGGGGGCGTCCCTCGCACGACGCGGCGACGGGAACGATGGCGCCGTCGGGGTCCATCCTCGTGACGCTGCGGTGTTCGCCATCGCACATGACGAGGCGGCCGTCGAGGTCGAGGGTCATGCCGTTGGAGCCGGCGGGGCTGTCGCGGAGGACGGTCAGATCGCCGGTGTCTACGTCGAGGCGGTAGACGTAGGGAACGGTGGTGAAGAGGAAGTAGCCGTCAGGGTGCCAGACGGGGCCTTCGGTGAAGGCGTGCCCGGTGGTCAGGGGGTTTGGGTCGAGGTGTTCGAGGACGTCGTCGAGGGTGTCAGGCATGGGTTTTTCCTAAGTAGGTTGTGTGCGAGAGTTTTGCACAAACGGAGCTTGGGTGCCAGAGGTGGGGGATTCACCGCGGAGGGCGCAGAGAGCGCGGAGGGAGGAGAAGATGGTGTTGGGTTCTGGGTGCTAGGTGCTGGGGGAATGACCCTCACCCCCGTATCGAGTACGGGGCAGGCTCTAGCCCTCTCCCAGAACGGGAGAGGGGATTTTCACGCGCTGGCAGGATTACACATTCACATCGAAGCCCAAGTCGACTTCGGAGGCGGGAACGCCGCCTCTGATGCCCCAGTTTTCCGCCGGGCTTTCCCGCAGGAGGATTTTGATCTGGTCGCCGGGTATGCCGAAGGGTTTGAGGTTCTTGATTATAGCTTGGTAGAGGGCTTTCTTCGCCTCAAGGGAGCGGCCGGAGATCAGGTCGATTTCGATGAGGGTGTATCGCTCGCCCTTGTCGGAGATCTCGGGGAAGCGGTGCGGCTCATGGACGATGAGGCGAACGGTCTTGTCCCATTCGGGGATCTTGAGGGCCTGCATCATGGCGGCGTGGACAGCGTCGATTATGGCGGACTCTTCGGTCGGGGTGTAGTGTCGGCGTACTTCGATGGTTGCGTTTGGCATGGGGGCATTCCTTTGTCCGGAGAGGATGAGAGTGTTGCATAATCGTGGCTTGGGTGCCAGAAGTGGGGGGATTCGCCGCAGAGGGCGTGGAGGAGAGAAAGTAGAAAGAATTGCCTATAGGGTAGTTGTGGAGGACGAGGATTTTAGATTCCTCACTTTGCTTCGCTGCGTTCGGAATGACAGGTGTGCTGGAGTACGCGCTCGGGATGATGGGTGTGGAGGGTTTTCGTTCGGAATATCACGTGGGGGTAGCTACCCTCATCACCTGGAATGAAAATGCGCTTGAGCAAAGACGGGCAACCACAAGGGTTGCCCCTACAGGAAGGTTGGCGATGGTCTATTTTTGTGGGAATGACGGGGCAGTGGCGTAATTCTTGATGCGGCTCTACAATCGTTATTCGTGTTTGGAGGTGCGATGAGTACGGAACGGAAGAATAGTCGTCGGGAGAATCCGCTGGTTAGTCTGGCGGTGAACATCGTCATACCGGTCATCATATTGGTGCGGTTCAGCGGGGAGGATCAGCTGGGGCCGGTAAACGGGCTGCTGGTTGCGTTAGCGTTTCCAGTGGGGTACGGGCTATACT
>VXLM01000120.1 GCA_009841605.1 Dehalococcoidia bacterium | reverse complement strand
GTGGGGTACGGGCTATACGATTTCATCGTGCGTCGGGGATTCAACCCGTATTCGATGCTGGGGTTCGCGAGCGTGCTGCTTACGGGGGGCATCGGGCTGCTGAAGCTGCCGGTGGAGTGGCTGGCGATCAAGGAGGCGGCGATCCCGTTCATCATCTGTGTGGCGGTGGTGGTGTCGATGCGGACGCCCTACCCACTCGTCAAGACGATCATGCACAAGGTCATCAACGTGGAGCGCGTGTACGAGGCGCTGGACCGACGGCAGAGCGTGGAGGCGTATGAGCGACGGGTGACGGCAGCCACGTATATGATCGCGTTCGGGCTGCTCGTGTCTACGGTCCTGAACTACGTGCTAGCGCGGGTTGTGGTGGTGAGCGAGCCGGGGACGACGGCATTCAACGAGGAGCTTGGACGCATGACGGCGCTGAGCTTTCCGGTCATCACCGTACCGTCGATAACTATTCTGGGTATTGCGTTATACTACCTCGGCAGCGGGATCACGAAAGAGACGGGACTGGAGTTCCAGGACATCTTCAAGACTACAGGGGACGACGAATGAACCTCATCATAGCCGGATGCGAATACTCGGGAACGACAACGCTTGCCAACGGAATTGCGGAGTGGGCGCGCAAGACGCTGGGGGGGACGCAGGAGATTCACGATCATTTCAAGATTCCCCATATTGCGACCTACCGCATCGGGCCGCCCGCCGAGCCTCTGACCGACGAGGAATTGCGACAGATCATGGCGTGGACGCCGAAGATGAAGGAGATGGTCCAGCGGCAGAGCATGAACTACCACATGCCCAACACGTGCCGGGCGGACGACTACATCGTCGTCGGGTATCATATCGAGGACGCGGTGTATGCGGCTCCTTTCTTCGGCTACGGGCACGAGAAGGAGCCGCAGGGGGGCTTGCGGACGAAGTATGCCAGACACCTCGAGGAGGAGTTCATTTCGCAGGCGCCGGACACCGTACTCGTCTGCGTCAAGGCCTCGCCGGACGTGATAGCGGAGCGAATGGCCGCGAACCCACATCCGTTCTCCATTGTGCAGAAGAAGGACATCGAGCCGGTGTTGGCGGACTTCGAGACGGAGTTCGAGCGGTCGGCGATTCATGCCAAGATCGTGATCGACACGTCCGAGGCGACGGTTGAGGAGAGCCTGGATGAGCTGCGGCAGGGGCTTCAGGGGCATCTGTCTATCGAGGACAGGAGGAGGATGGTGGTGCGGAGAAAGTAGAAAGAAGAAAGAAGAAAGAATTTTGTAGGGGTGGTGGGTTTGGGCGCCGTGGCAGCGACATTGGTGAACTGGAACGTTGAATGGGCTACGCCTCGATCATGGCGGAGCCCGGAGATCCTGAACCGGATAGAGCAGCACACGCCTGACATTATTTGTCTCACTGAAACACATGTTGGGCTGTTATCGCGAGGCGGACACGTGATCACTTCGCGAGCCGATTATGGATACAAGGTCAAGGAAGAGCGGCGGAAAGTGCTACTTTGGTCACGGGAGCCATGGGAGCAAGTAGATGACGTTGGGAGCGACATGATGCCACCGGGACGGTTCGTATCCGGCGTCACGCGGACTTCCGAGGGGCCGATGACCGTGATGGGTGTCTGCATTCCGTGGGCAGACTCGCGGGTTCGTGGGACTGCCGTGAAACGCATGAGGTGGGAAGACCATCGGCAGTATCTCGACGGTCTGTCCGATGTGCTGGACCGGATACCCGTTGAACGCCTCATATTGGTAGGCGACTTCAATCAACGGATACAACAGGGCAGACGTGTACCCGCTGAAGTTCGGACGGCGCTTCAGGCGGTGGTTGGATCGCGCATGACCATCGCAACTGCGGGGCTGGGCTTTCGTGGGCGCAGAAGCATCGACCATGTTGCGCTGGGCAGCGACCTGACGGCAGAGTATCTCGGCGCGATCAGCAACTTGGATGGGGAGCGCAGGTTGTCGGACCATTTTGGAGTCGTCGCCGGTCTTTCAGCGGGTATCAAATAGTGTTCTGTGTTGGAAATTCAAGGTATGGAGCGAATGGTGGTGACTTGAAGAGTTGCCCTCACCCCCGTATCGAGTACGGGTCAGGCTCTAGCCCTCTCCCACGACGGGAGAGGGGATTTTTCTCGGGCAGGCTTTTAGCGTGAAACTGTGAGACGAATAGATAGAGTAGGCATAAATCCCTCAGGGAGAATGGGCAACAGATGAACATCATAGCGATCGGATGCGAGTACACGGGGACGACCACACTGATGCTGGGGTTACAGGAGTGGATGAAGGGGGCCTTCGGGCAGACGACCATTTTCCACGACCACTTCAAGCTGCCGAATCATTCGGGACATCCGCCGCTGGACCCGGACATAATCATCTTCGACGAGGAGGAGAAGCGACAGATTTTGGAGATGACGCCGAAGCTGAAGGAGCTTTTCAGCCGGTACACCCTGTACTATCACACACCGAACCGACCGATGACGTCGACGGACTTCGGCGGGCTTCACATCGGTCATCACATCGACGAGATGATCTATGCGCCGATGTACTTTGGGTATGGCCGTCCGGGGGAGCCGGGCGACCGTCGCGTGGAGGCGCAGAACGTCGAGCAGGGGCTTATGAAGTATAGGCCGGATACGGTCCTTGTTCTGGTGAGGGCGTCGGCGGAGGTCGTGCGGAGTCGAATGAGGAGTGCGCCACACCCGGACGGGGTCGTGCGAGACGAGGACATTGAGCTTGTGCTGCAGCGGTTCGATGAGGAGTTCGCGCGGTCAACCATCGTTAACAAGTTTACGCTCGACACGACCGAGTCCACGCCGGAAGAGACTTTCGAGGAGTTTCTCTGCAAGATGGAGCAGTTCTGGACGGAGGGGGACCGTCTGCGGATGCTGACGCACGCGGGGTGAGGGACCTGTATTCTGCCTATGCTGTATCGAATTCGACAGGGTAAAGCCTAACTTCAAAGGACAACGGGAGTGGGGAATATGGATGAAGGCCATGCTCGGCTGGCCGAGATTGCCAAAGTAATGAAAGGCGCTGTGCAGAAGGGCGCTGTTCCGACACCTGAAAAGCTAACAATCCGGGAGTTTTTAGGTTGGTACGACTATGCTAGGAGAGGTGGAAGCATTGTCAACCGAATCCGCAACGATTTGGACAAGTTGGAGCTACGAACAAACCCGGATTTTGAAGTCGAATGGATAGATTCGATCATCTCTATCGAATTGCACCCGGACGTTACTGATACTCCATCTTCCGGCGATCCTGTGGATCCCACTCACCGCATTGGGAGTCTCGAAGCGGCCAATAAAAGGCCGATGAGTGTAAACCCGGACGACCCGCTTAGCAGAGCCACTACAATGATGCAACTGCACGACTATGCCCAACTTCCTGTGATGATTAACAATCGCGACGTTAAAGGGATAGTTAGTTGGCAGTCAATTGGCATTCGTCTTTCATTGGGTCGGGGGTGCGAATACGTTCGTGATTGCATGGAGCCTGCAAGGGAGATCCCCTTTAGCACCCCTTTATTTGATGCAATAACGGAAATCGTAGAACATGGTTACGTACTAGTGCGAGGCAAGGATAGAGTAGTGACCGGGATCGTGACGGCTGGCGATATCTCGAATCAGTTCATGCAACTCGCCGGACCCTTCCTTCTAATTGGTGAGATTGAGGGATATCTCCGGCATCTCATCCACGGGAAATTCAAGGTCGAAGAGATGAGGGAAGCATCACCTGCAGGCCAGCAGGACATCAAAGGGATAGCTGACATGACACTCGGTGGATACTGTAGGCTTTTGTCGAGTGAAGAAAACTGGAGCCAACTGAGCCTCAATGTCGATCGGAAAGAGCTTGTTAAGCACTTGGATGATGTGAGAGAGATTCGAAACGATGTCATGCACTTTGATCCCGATGGACTATCTCCTGAACACATCAAGAAGTTGCAGGACGTCGCACAATTTCTTGCGGGTCTCGCTCATATGGGAGCAATGTGACCCCCTGCCCCTCCTTTATGCCTGTGCCCCAAAAGGCACCGTTTCCTAAGCCACTATGACACACACCGACGTGGGTGGATCCCCGCCGTAGCGGGAATTACGGGGGTGGTAAAATTTGGTCAGCGTAGTATGGTTGACACGATGGTTGCCCGAACGGAAATAGGTACAAATGAGAAGCTGGACGCGCTCAAATCCAACTTAGCCGACATGCGGCATGTGATCGTCGCGTATTCGGGGGGAGTGGACAGCGCTTTCCTTGCCGCGGTGGCGAACGAGGTACTTGGGCAAGCTTCGCTTGCGGTGACGGCGAAGTCGCCGAGCCTTGCGCGGTCGGAGCTTGAGGGGGCGGTTCAGGTGGCCGCTACGCTTGGGCTGAACCACCGGGTCATCGAGACGGCGGAGGTGGAGCGAGACGACTACCGCGTCAACGATCCCAACCGGTGCTTCTTCTGCAAGGAGGAGCTGTACACGCACCTCTCGACGCTGCCGGAAGCGCGGTACTCGCAGATCATCAACGCGCACAATCTGGACGACACGGGAGATTTTCGACCCGGCATCAACTCGGCGAAGAAGCGTGGGGTGCGGAGTCCGCTGGTGGAGGCGGGACTGACGAAGGCGGAGATACGGGAGCAGTCCCGCGCCATGGGTCTGCCGACGTGGGACAAGCCGGCGCAGGCGTGCCTGTCCTCGCGGATCCCGTATGGGACGCCGGTGACGGTCGAGGCGCTGGCGCGGATCGCGGAGGCGGAGGAGTACTTGCGGTCACTGGGGGTCGAGCGGCTTCGAGTGCGGCACCACGACATGGTCGCGCGCATCGAGGTCGGGGCCGAGGATTTTTCTATATTGCTGGATGAGGAGACGCGGCGGGGAGTGATCGAGCGGTTCCGGGAAATTGGGTATTCGTATGTGACGTTGGATTTGGAGGGTTTTCGGTCGGGGAGTTTGAACGAGGTGTTGGTGGGATTGAGGCGGAAGCGGGAAGTGAATGGGACGTTTCAGGCGGAGTAGTGCCTGCGAGGAGTTGCACCGCAGAGGGCGCGGAGAGCGCAGAGGGGAAGAAAGTAGAAAGAGGAAAGAAATGCGAATGCGGGTGAGTCTTGGAAGGCGATGGTTTTAGATTCCTCGCTTCGCTGCGTTCGGAATGACAGGTTGGGGGCGTTGGGGAATGACAGGTTGGGGCTACGGGCCACACACCCAGCGAAGAAGGGCGACCACAAGGGTCGCCCCTACGACAGGTTTGCCGGGGCTTGATTCAATACCAATGACGGATGGGGGCGGGACGTTTCAGGAAGAGTAGACGAAGGGGAATATATGGACTCGGAAGTTGAACGATATGTGGCATCAACGCCGAAGTCGGCGGAGCTTCAGGCGGAGGCGGAGCGGTATCTGCCCGGTGGAAGCTCTCGCGGGACGGCGTATTTTGGGCCGTACCCGTTTTTCGTCGATAGAACGGAGGGGCATCACGTCGTGGACGTGGACGGGAACCGGTACCTTGACTTCATGCTGAACGCGACGACATACGTGCTGGGTCACTCCAATGACAGGGTAGTCGAAGCGGTCAGGGAACAGGCGACGAACGGTCTGAGCTACAGCACGCCGCACGAGTCGCAAGTACGGCTGGCGCAGGTGCTGTGCGAGCGGGTGCCGTCGGTTGAGAAGGTGCGGTTCACGAACTCGGGCACGGAGGGGACGCTGAACGCCATCCGCGCGGCACGGGCTTTCACGGGCAAGCACAAGATCGCCAAGATCGAGGGCGGGTATCACGGGAACCACGAGTACGTTTCGGTAAGCGTCTACTCTACGCTGGACGCACTGGACCCGGTGGAGCCAACGAGCGTTGCGGAGTGGCCGGGGCAGCCGCCGAGCGTGGTCGAGGACGTAGTCACGCTGCACTACAACGACATCGAGTCGACGGAGCGGATCCTGCGCGAGAACGCAGACGAGCTGTCGTGCGTCATTATCGAGCCGGTGCTATCGAACTTCGGGTATCTGCCGGCCAACGCGGACTATCTGTCGTTCCTGCGCGACCTTACGACCGAGCTGGGACTGATCTTCATTTTCGACGAGGTGCAGAGCTTCCGGCTTGCCCGAGGCGGCGCGCAGGAGCAGATGGGCGTCATCCCGGACATGACGACGTTCGGGAAGGTGATCGGCGGGGGGATGCCGGTGGGAGCATGGGGTGGACGGGCCGATTTGATGGACCTGTACGATCCGACGGACGAGCCGGTGGTGTCGCACGCGGGGACGTTCAACGCGAACCCGATGACGATGGTCGGCGGACTGGCGACGCTGGAACAGCTGACGCCGGAGGTCTTCGAGCGGATGAATGCGCTCGGTGACATGCTGCGCGCGAAGCTGAGGGCGGTATTCGACGAGCTTGATATCGCGGTGCAAGTGACTGGGATCGGGTCGCTGTTCGGCATCCACTTCACGGAGGAGCGGATCATCGACTACCGCTCGGTGTTGAGGGCCGACCGCGATATGCAGCAGAAGCTCTTCACGGGGCTGCTCAACGAGGGCATACTGATGCAGACGAAGGCGGCGGGGGCGCTGTGCTCACTCACGACGGAGACGGAGATCGACGCGCTGGTGGATGCGGTACGGCGGGTTATGCTGCGGATACGGTGAGGCATATAGAGGCGAGACTATGACGACTCTCAGTATTGACATACCACAAGAGAGAATCAGGAACTTCTGCCGGGAGCATCACATCCGGCAGTTGTCACTGTTCGGTTCGGTGCTGAGAAACGACTTCTCGGCCGACAGCGACGTCGATGTGCTCGTGGAGTTCGAGCCCGGGCATACGCCGGGCTTCGCCTTCTTTTCTATGCAGCGAGACCTCAGCGAGCTTATTGGCAGGCAGGTGGACTTGAATACGGCGAACGATCTCGACCTTTCCTTCCGGCAAGCGGCACTGGATGAAGCCCAGGTGGTCTATGGCCCTCGTTGACCCCCTGATACGAGTGCAACACATGCTTGAGCGGGCGCGAGAAGCTGTAGAGATGTCCCGCGGACGTTCAAGGTCCGATATGGATTCGGATCGAATGCTGAATCTCGCGCTGGTAAGACTGATGGAAGTTATCGGTGAGGCGGCGGGACGAGTCCCGGAAGACTTTCGCTCAGACAATCCGCATGTTCCTTGGCGTGACATCACGGACTTGCGGAACCGACTGATACATGGCTACGACGCGGTCGACTTCGACCGTCTCTGGACAATCATTCATGACGATCTCCCTGACCTGATCGAACAGTTGGAATTGATCGTCCATGACAATGGATGAACGGAACAGAAGCAACTTTCGGATTCACCCTACCCTACCCTGACGCGGACGTAGCCTCGTTTGCCGATTTTGACTAGAGCGCCTGCGAGTCTGGATGTGGGCACTGACGAGCGGGGATCTTCGACCATCTCGCCGTTGATGCGGATGCCGCCCTGCTGGACGAGGCGGCGGGCGTCGCTCTTGCTCTGCACGAGGTCGCTGAGGGCCAGGAGATCGACGACTCCGACGCCGTCCTCGCGGTGGGTGTCGGGCGGGACGTGTAGGTCGGGAATATCGGATGGCAGCTCGCCCTCGTTGACGACGCGCTGGAACTCTCGCTGGGCCTCGTCGGCGGCTTCGGCGGAGTGGAGCATCGTGACGATGTCGTGGGCGAACTGTTGGCGCGCGTCGATCATGTTGTGCTCGGTCTTGGCGCGCTCCTCGATGGCGGCGATTTCGTCGTCCGCACGGTCGGTGAGGACCTGCATGAAGCGCGGGAGCTTGGAGTCCTGGACGAGCGTGAGCTTGAAGAACATGGGCACGGGGTCTTCGTTCAGGTCGACGGTGTTGCCGTAGGTCTTGCTCATCTTGCGACCGTCCAGGCCCTCGAGGAGTTGGGTGGTGAGGACGTGCTTGGTCTTGCCGAGGTATGCGTCCGTGAGGTCTCGACCCCGCATCATGTTGAAGAGCTGGTCGGAACCGCCGAGCTCGGCGTCGACCTCCATCGCTACGGAGTCGTAGCCCTGCAGGATGGGGTAGATCATCTCGTTGAGGTAGAGGGCCTCCTGGTTCTTCAGGCGCTCCTGGAACATGCTGCGTTCGAGGAGCTGCTGGACGGTGAACTTGTCCATGATCTCGACGAACTGCGCGAGGGAAATGTTGTCGAGCCAGTGTCCGTTGAACCGGACCTCTGCCGGATTCTCGCCATCGAGGTCGAAGATCTTGGAGAACTGACCCGTGTATGTCTCGGCGTTTTCGAGCACCTCCGCGCGAGTGAGGCGCTTTCGGGCTTCGGGGCGGTCGGAGGGGTCACCGATGCGCCCGGTGAAGTCGCCGATAAGAAGAATGAGGTGATGGCCGTGGAGCTGGAACCACCGGAGAACGCGAAGGCCCACCAGGTGACCGATGTGCATGTTGGGGCTTGTCGGGTCGAATCCCTGGTAGATGGTGAGCCGTTTGCCGTTCGCGATGTCGTTGAATAGCTCATCGCGGACGATTGCGTCGTCGAGCATGCCGCGGTCGAAGAGCGTTTGCAGGTCCCAGTCTTTCATTTCGATTCTCCCCAGTGCGTGGGTCGTCGCGTCGGTCTGTAGTCCCGTTACTGGAATTTGTTCTATGAAGCAGATGTGTGTTCCGGGGGAACTACCCTCACCCCCGTATCGAGTACGGGGCAGGCTCTAGCCCTCTCCCACGACGGGAGAGGGGAGACCTCGCCGGTCGGGCGAGAGGGATTCCCATAAGCCGATTATTCGGTAGATCTCTGGGACAGGGCACTAGCTTTCCACGACGCGCTTGCGCAGGGCGTCGGAGCCTCGGAGGTATTGGAACTCGATTTCCGAGGCTTCTCTGTCGGTGTTGACGAGGAGCATGACACGGATGACGCGATCCATGGCGTTCGGCACTTTCATCTCGTGGGCGCAGAGGAGGGCGACGTACTGCCATCCAAGTTGCCGGGCGGCGGCGGCGGGGAACTCGGCGTTGAGGTCCTGGGTCGTGGTGAAGTACGCCGCCGCGATGTCGTCGACATCGACGTCGTTCGACTCGACCAATGCCGTCAAAAGCTCGACGGTGGCCTCGAGGATGGACTGCTGGGTGTTGTCATCGGCGATGGTTGCGCCGCGTATACCTCGTATCTTTGCCATGGCTCGTAGAAAGAATTTCGTAGTGAGTTGCTTGGGTTGTTTAGGAAATGCCCTTGAGTGCCCTTACGAAGTCGACGGCGGCCTGGACTTTGCGGTCGGCGGGGGCGTGTTCGATGGCGTCGAACATGGCACTGGCGACGATTGCACCGTCGGCGTAGTTCGCGATGGCGTCGATGTGCTCCTTGCTGGAGACGCCGAAGCCCTGGATGACCGGCACGTCAGTATGGCGCTTGACGCGACCGACGAGCTCGGCGACACCAGCGTGGATGCTTTGACGGGCACCGGTGACTCCCAGCACGGCTACGCAGTAGATGAAGCCGCTTGCGCGAGCGCATATGTACTTGAGCCGCTCATCGGTGCTCGTGAGGGCGACGAAGTGGATCTGGTGGATGTTGTTCTCGGCACAGAGGGATTCCAAGTCGGACGACTCCTCGGGTGGGAGATCAGGGACTATCAGTCCTTGGACTCCTGCGGCAGCGGCGTCTCGCACAAGGTCTCGGAGGCCGTACTTGAGGAACGGATTGTAGTAGCCCATCAGCATGAGGGGAGACTCGACGCCCCTCGACCGGAGCTGACGGACTGCGTCGAGGCAGGTCTGGACGCTGACGCCGTGCTGCAGGGCGTGGAAGCTGGTCTTCTGCACCGTGGGGCCGTCGGCCATGGGGTCGCTGAAGGGGACGCCGATTTCCAGCAGGTCGCCGCCGTTCTGCAGGATGGCCTCGGCGATGTCAACGGAGGTGGCCACGTCGGGGAAACCGACCGTGATATATGGGGAAAGTACTGTCCTTCCCTCGGCGCGGGCGGTGCTGAGCGTCTGGTCGAGTCGATTTGAGACGGTCATACGGCGAATGTCACAGCGAGACTGTTTTGGCCCGCGTGGGCAAGGAAGCCCGGCCAGAGCGAGCGTGTTCGGAGGTACAGCCAGGAGAGGACAACTCCGCTGGCGAAGGTGGGCAGGAGCACGGTGAAGTCGCCGTGGGCGATTGCGAATATCGCGGAAGCCACGATCAGGCCGGGGAGCACGCCGATGCCCTGCACGAAAGCCGACAATAGGAATCCGCGGAAGAATATCTCCTCGGCGGCGGGGCCGACGACGACGAGAATGCCGACGGTGAACGCTCTGACGACTCCCTCTCCAAGCAGCCGTTCGGGGACCGGGGACGGCTCCAGCGATTCTATGCCCAAGCCGGTCACGATGAGTTGGTAGACGAGTCCAGCCACGATGCTGAGGCCGAGCGCCAGGGCAGCCCATCCGACGATCTTGGGCCAGCGGAGTCCGCCCGTGCCCAGTCCCAGGCTGCTCAGACTCGCGCCGCGCCACTTGACGGCGAGGAACCAGACCGTGACGACCATGAGAATCTGGAGCAGGAACAAGACAACGGCAGTGATCCCATCAGGCTGTCTTTCCAATGAGCCGAGCAGGTGACCCAACGCAAGCAGGGACGCCAAGCTGCCGCAAGCGACGACGGCAAAGCCGATCATGGCGTCGGTGATGCCCCATGGGACGCTGAGGCGTCCCCGGCTTCGCTCGTTCGTTGTTGGCGGTTCTTGGTCGATCATGTCGAGTCGTGGGAGTGTATCACAGGTGTTGGATTTGGCCGTTCGTCCCTAGTTGAGGAGAATGGGGTAAGAGTAACCCTCACCCTAGCCCTCTCCCACGACGGGAGAGGGGATTTTCACTGCAACGGGAGAGGGGGTTTCGCGGGCCCGCCTTCTCGATGGACATGGCATTAATGAGAGTTGTTTCCCAGTTGGTCGTAGGCCCAGCCGATGAGGTCTTCGGTCTCCTGCCAGCCGATGCAGGGGTCGGTTATGGAGACACCGTACTCCAAGCTGCCGTTGATCTTCTGGCTACCGGGGTTGAGGTTGCTTTCGAGCATGACGCCGATGAGTCCGTCGTTTCCGCCGACTCGCTGCTCGACGACGCTCTCGAAGGCCTCGTGCATCTTCGTGTAGTCCTTGTAGCAGTTTCCGTGGCTGCAGTCGACGACGAGATGGGGGGAAGCGCCGCCGTCTTCAAGCTGCTGCCGGGCCATTGCGACGGAGCCGGGATCGTAGTTCGGGCCGTCGTTCGCGCCGCGCAGGACGAGGTGTCCGTAGGGGTTGCCGGCCGTGTGGATTACGGCGGTGCGGCCTGATTGGTCGATGCCGAGAAAACCGTGTCGCGCCTGGGCAGACACGATGGCGTCGACGGCGATCTTCGTGCTGCCATCGGTGCCGTTCTTGAAGCCGACGGGCATGCTGAGGCCGCTGGCCATCTGGCGGTGGGTCTGACTCTCGGTCGTGCGCGCTCCTATCGCGACCCAGCTGACCAGGTCGGAAAGGTACTGAGGCACGATGGGATCGAGGAACTCGGTGGCCGACGGAAGGCCCATCTCGGCAATGTCCAGCAGGAGCTTCCTGCCCTTGTGCAGTCCACTTGTGATGTCGAAGGAGTCGTTCAAGTGGGGGTCGTACAGAAGTCCCTTCCAGCCGACAGTTGTGCGCGGCTTCTCGAAGTAGACTCGCATGACGACGAGCAGACGGTCGGCGTACTTTTGGCTCAGGTAGTTCAGCCGCGTCGCGTATTCGAGGCCGATGCTCTCGTCGTGGATCGAGCAGGGTCCCGTGATCACGAGGAACCGCGAGTCCTCCCCTTCGAGAACCGCCTGAATCGCGTGGCGTCCTTCGATGACCGTCCGCTTGGCGCTGGGGGTTGCAGGCAGTTCCTCAATGAGGTCCGCCGGAGGTATCAGCTTCTCCGTCTTCAACACGTTCACATCCCTTGTCTTTGGTGTCTTCGTCTCTAGCATTCGAGCACTCCTTCACTCATGAAAAGACCCCAACCGCTGCCGGTTGAGGTCTCGGTGTCTTCGCTGGGTTTCTTGCCGCTCTACGTCCCGCGCACCTGTCCTTCTCCGGCAGCCGTTGGGCCGGTAAAGTAGTAATAGTAGTACGCGTAACGGTTCGGAACTCGCATCTCGCAATCTACTGTAAAGGTGTTGGAGAACCTGTGTCAAGGTTGCATTCGGTCAATTCGGTGCGTCATACTGCCCGGTGCCGAGGAGGATTTACCACAGAGGACGCGGAGAGCGCGGAGAGGAAGAAAGTAGGAAGTGGTGTGAATTAGGGGTGAGCGACAACGGGCGACCACAAGGGTCGCCCCTACGGGAAGGTTGGCGATGGACTGGATTCGTAGTAATCCCCCATGTCGCTTTCCACACCGACACCACCAATTACGGAAATGGCCGTTGTAGGGGCGATTCGCGAATCGCCCCTACACTATTCACGAAGGTAGTGACGAGGGCAGTGATGGGCCACCTTTTGCTAACTGAAGAAGAGCAGCTACTCCGTACGGCGGTGCGAGAGTTTGCCGATGACGTGCTTGAGCCGAGGGCATCCGGGTACGATCAGAGCAGTGAATTCCCTGCCGACAACGTCGCCGGTTTGGCCGAGCTTGGGCTGTTCGGGCTGGGTATCGACGAAGCCTATGGCGGGAGCGGTGGCACGGCTCGACAGGGAGCCATTGTCGCCGAGGAGCTGGCGCGGGGATGCACGGCAACGAGCACGGTGTACGTGGCGCACCAGTCGCTAGCAGCCCAGTTCATCCACATGCACGGGACCCCGGAGCACAAGAACCGCTATCTTCCGGGCATGACGGCGGGGCGGACGATTGGGGCGTTTGCACTCACGGAGCCTGGCGCGGGAAGCGACGCGGCAGGTATCCGCACGACGGCCAAGCGGGACGGCGACGAGTACGTCCTGAACGGGTCGAAGGTGTTCATCACGAACGCGACGGAGGCGGGAGTACTCATCGTGCTGGCGTCGCTCGATCTCAGCCTCGGGTCGCGAGGGTTCGTGGCACTGATCGTCGATGGCGACGCGTCGGGCATGACGATCAATCCCATGCACGGGAAGATGGGGATACGGGCATCCTCCACATGCGAGGTATTCTTCGATGACTGCCGAGTACCCGTTACGAATAGGATGGGCGAGGAGTACGAGGGGTTCAGGGCGACGATGGAGGTGCTGAACGCCAGCCGGATCGGGATAGCGGCGCAGGCGGTGGGCGTGGCGCAGGCGGCATACGAAGAGGCGGTGGAGTACGCGAAGCAGAGAAAGGCGTTCGGGAAGACCATCTCCGAGATGCAGGGCATCCAGTGGATGATCGCCGACATGGCAACGGAGGTGGAGGCGGCGCGTCTGCTGGTGATGCAGGCGGCGACGCTGCTCGACGCGGGCAAGCCGTTCGTGAAGGAGGCCTCGATGGCGAAGCTGTTCGCGTCGCGGGTCGCGGTCGAGACAGCGGACAGAGCCGTGCAGATACACGGAGGAGTCGGGTATTTTTCTCCGTCGACGGTGGAGCGACTGTATCGTGACGCGAAGATTACGGAGATTTACGAGGGCACGTCGGAGATACAGAGGATGATAATTTCAAGGAATGTGCTTGGGGAGTGAGAGTGACACCAAGGGGAGAGGAAGATTCACCGCAGAGGGCGCAGAGGACACAGAGACGAGGACGGAGAGGTTGCCTTCACCCCAGCCCCAGTATCAAGTACGGGCAGGCTCTCTCCCAGAACGGGAGGGGGTAGAGCAAAGCCCTGTGATTAGTGTGGATTGAGGAGTATAAGGCACTCGCTCTGCTGACGAAGTGCCTTAGGTGGAGAGCCTGAATTGACGACAGCAAACACCTTAGATTCCTCGCTGCGCTCGGAATGACAGACACCCTTGCGGGTCTCCACATGCAAGAATGACTGGAATCGTCAATCCAACCAAACAAGCAAATCAAAACGACAGGAGACGATATTGAAGAAGAACAACGTGCTGCGGGATTTGATCAACGAGGGGAAGCCGACGATTGGGACGCACGTCCATACGGTGTGGCCGGGAATCGCGGAGGTGATTGGGTATTCCGGCACTATAGACTACGTGGAGTTCACGAGCCAGTACGCTCCGTACGACCTGTTCTCGCTGGACAACTTCGCGCGGGCCATCGAACTGTTCGACCACATGACGTCGATGATCAAGGTGGACCAGGAGCCTCGGACGTACTTGGCAGAGAAGGCGACGGGGTCAGGGATCCAGAACCTGCTCTTCGCGGACATCCGGACGGTCGACGACGCGCTGGAATCGGTGCGAGCCGTGCGGCCGGAAACGCCGTCCGCGGGCGGCATCGCGGGCGCGACGAGCACGAGGGACATGGGCTATGTGTTCCCCGGCGTATCGCTGGCGGACTGGGTGAAGATGGCTGAGGAGGCGGTGGTCGCGATCATGGTGGAGAAGCGCGAGGCCGTCGAAGACCTAGAGGCGATTCTGGACGTACCCGGCATCGACATGGTGCAGTTCGGTCCCGGCGACTACTCGATGAGCATCGGGCGGGCGGGAGACTACACCCACCCGGAGATCATGGAGGCACAGAAGTTCACGATCGAGACGTGCATCGCCAAGGGCATCCGCCCGCGCATCGAGATCGGCAACTGGGAGGACGCGAAGCCGTACATGGACATGGGCGTGATCGATTTCTGTATCGGGACGGACGTGAATATCATCTACGACTACATGCAGGAACAGGGCGGGGAACTGGCGAAGGCGCTGGGAAGGTAGAGCCTCACGAATGGCCTCCACGTTCGTGTATGATGTTCCCGAAGCATCACACCATCGGAGGCGGTCTCATGGGATGGCAGGAGAATAAGGCGGACCTCAAGAGCCACTGGGACGAGAACGGCTGGGTGTTTGTGCGCGGGTTCCTGGACGCGGATGAGGTGGCCGGCCTTCGCAAGGAGATCGACCGGTATATCGACAAGGTCGCGCCGACGGTACCCGAATACGAGGTCATGTACGACGTGAAGGGCAAGCCGGAGACTCTCAAGCGTCTCGGCCACATGTCGAAGTACGACGAGTATTTCAGCGACCTGATACATACCGGAAAGTTCATGGCGCTTGCGGAACTGCTGCTTGGCGGGGACGTAGCGCCGCAGTACTGCCAGCTATTCAATAAGGCCGCCCGTGTGGGTGTGGAGACGCCCGCGCACCAGGACTCCTACTACATTCCCCTGCAGCCAAACGAGGCGCTGACGATGTGGCTGGCGCTCGACACGGCGGACGAGGGAAACGGGTGCCTACGGTACATATCGGGCGCTCACAAACTTCCCGTCAGACCGCACGGGCCAACGGAGATCTTCGGCTTCTCACAGGGGGTGACGGACTACGGTGACGCCGACTACGCCGCCGAGGTGCCCGTTCCGGCGGAACCGGGCGACGTTGCCATTCACCACTGGCAGATGGTGCACCGTGCAGGACCGAACACGAGCGACCGCGACCGATGGGGACTGGGTTCCGTCTACCATGTGGCGGGCGCGAAGCCGGACGCGGAGTTGCAGGAAGCGCGGGCCCGGGACCTCGAGAAGAAACGCGCCGAGTGGGCCGCGAAGGGCAAGTCGGGTCGCTAGCAGGCCTTAGGCAGGACTCACATGCCTCTGTACTATCCCGTTTTCCTCGACCTTCGCGGACGACGAGTCGTCGTGGTCGGCGGCGGCGCGATGGGGGAAGAGAAGGTCACACGACTCATGCCGTATGGGGCGGAGGTCGTCGTGGTGAGTCCCGACGTGACGGATGAAGTCGCGGGACACGCGGAAGACGGGCAGATCGAGTGGATCAAGCGACCGTATCGACGGGGCGACCTCGAAGGGGCGTTCATCACCATCGTCGCGGATACGAGCGACGACGCAGTGAATCAGGCCGTCTCGGAGGAGGCCCGCGAGCGCAACGTGCCTCTGAACGTCGCGGACGTGACCCATCTGTGCACGTGGATAACGCCGTCGGTGGCGCGTCGGGGCGAGGTGATCGTGGCGACCTCGACAGGCGGGGCGAGTCCGGCATTGGCAAGGCGGTTCCGAGAGATTCTGAACGGCGAGTGCAGGTTGGAGTCGCGGCATGAGCTCATGGACTTCGCCGATTTGGCTCCCCTACTCTCCGAGGCTCGATTGCAGTTGCTCGACAAGGGGATTCGGTTGAATCTCGACCACTGGCAGGCGTGTCTGACGGACGAGCTGATCGACCTTGTGCAGGCGGGGGATGTCGAGCGAGCGAGGCAAGTATTGATGGACTCTTTGCTCGTGGGGACGACGTGCGACTGTACCAATGACGTATGCGAGATGTACGAGGAGATGGCGGCGCCTTCTGCCCCCGCACAATTGTGACCCTGACCCGGAGGACCGGGCTTGAAACTCTCACGAACAGTCCGCGTCGGCTCCCGCTCGAGTCCGCTTGCACTGGCGCAGACGGAAGAAATTCTCTCGCTGCTCAGAGCGCGATTCGTGGACGTGCGGTTCGATGTTGTGCGCCTGTCCACGCGCGGCGACCGGAATGCCACCGCCGTATTGACATCGCTTGGACGCGGCGCGTTCGTCAAGGACATTGAACTCGCCCTGCTGGACAGTGAGATCGACTTTGCCGTGCATAGCGCGAAGGACGTTGGGCCGGATATTCCTGACGGTCTGCGGATACTGCCAGCTGGAGAGCGACAGGACGCGCGAGACGTTTTGGTGTCGAAGACGGGGCTGGCCCTCATGAGTCTGCCCGCCGAGTCTCGTCTGGGAACTGGGAGTCCGCGGCGGAAGGCTCAGATCAAGGCCATCCGGCCGGATGTCGAGGTGTTGCCCGTACGCGGCAATGTGGGAACGCGACTGGAAAAGGCGAGGGGCGCGGACTATGACGGCGTGGTGATTGCTGCGGCGGGGCTCGCGCGGCTTGGCAGGCTGTCGGAGGCGACGGAGTTTCTGGACGTCGAGCAGGTCACGCCGGACGTCGGACAGGGGACGCTGGTTGCAGAATTTCGGGAGGGTGACGAAGAGATGGGCGCGATGCTGTCCTCCATCGTTTTCGAGGACACATCATGTGCGTTTCGGGCGGAGCGGGCGTTTCTGGATGCCATTGGCGGGGGATGCACGAAGCCGGTTGCGGCGTATGGCGAAATCGACGGTCGGCGGCTGCGTATGTTTTGCATGGCGGCGACACCGGACGGCGAAAGGATCGTGAGGTCGCAGAGCGTGGGAGACGTGAGTGAGGCGGAAGAGATTGGAAGGCGTGCGGCCAAGACGCTGCTGGAATCGGGGGCGTCGGAGTTTGTTCAGGGTGGATGAGCGGGTGACGGCCATGGGACCAGCACTTGACCAACGTAGTTTTGACGTTACAAATCACCCTCACCCTAGCCCTCTCCCACGACGGGAGAGGGGATAAATCGCTATCAGTCCGATTCTTGTAATCAAGTGGACTGAGTACAAGGTAGACGACGACGAAAACGAAAATGTCATATCGGGAAGAAACCGGAAGAGAAATCCCCTCCGATGGGTGGGTGGCGCTCGTCGGCGCGGGGCCGGGCGACCCGGAACTACTGACAATCAGGGGGCGACGGTACCTTGAGGCGGCCGACGTGGTGGTATATGACCGGCTTGTGGACCGACGGCTGCTGGGACATGCACCAAAAGATGCCGAGTTGATAGATGTAGGCAAGAAACCCGGTGGGCCGCGAGACAGGCAGGAGGAGATCAACGCGGTTCTCATTGACCGTGCGCAGAGCGGCAAGCGGGTGGTGCGGCTGAAGGGGGGCGATCCGTTTATATTTGGGCGAGGCGGCGAAGAGGTCGCGGCGCTTGCGGAGGCGAACGTCCCGTTCGAGGTGGTGCCGGGCATCACGTCGGCGATTGGTGCGCCGACGTACGCGGGCATCCCGTTGACGCATCGTGGGGTGGCGTCCTCTCTTACAATAGTCACCGGGAGCGAATCGCCTGATAAAGATGGCGGGTTGGTGGACTGGGACCTGCTGGCGAAGTCCGGGGGTACCCTGAGTCTGCTGATGGGCTGGGAGAATCTGCCGGCAATAACGCAAGCTCTGATTGATGGAGGGCGAGAAGAGGACACCCCGGTCGCCGTCGTTCAGTGGGGGACTTGGTCGAACCAGAGGACGGTGATCGGTTCACTTGCAGATATCGCCGAGCGGGCCCGACGTGAGGGACTGAGCAATCCGGTCGTGGTCGTTGTAGGCGAGGTGGTCAACCTGCGGGAAGTTTCGCGCTGGTTCGACAACCGGCCACTCTTCGGCAAGCGGGTGCTCGTGACACGCTCTCGAACGCAGTCGGCTGATCTCGTCGACCTGTTGGAAAGGGCGGGAGCCGAGCCTGTGGAGGTGCCGACCATCGAGATTCAGCCGGTTGAGGATTTTTGCAAAGTCGATGCAGAGCTTGCCCGTCTGACCGAATACAACTGGATTGTGTTCACGAGTACGAATGCCGTGGAACAACTCTTCGGACGGCTGGACGCACTGGGACGGGACGCTAGGCAGTTGCACGCCTCGCGGGTAGCGGCGATTGGGACGGCGACGGCGGGCGCGTTGAGTGAACGCGGCATTGTCGCCGACCTCATTTCGCGGGAGTCGGTGTCGCAGTCGCTGATCGACGGTCTCACAGAGCAGGGGGTCGTGGGGAAGAACATACTTCTGCCCGGAGCCGAGATTCGCCCAGACCGATTGAGGCGTGGGCTGGAAGGTCTGGGGGCGGAAGTGCGAGAGGTGACGCTGTACAGGACAGTGGCGCCTTCGGGCGCGGGCGAACGACTAGCCGAAGTGCTGGATGTCGGGGTCGATGTCGTGACGTTTACCAGCTCTTCGACGGTGACCAATCTCCTGGCGCTGCTGGGGGGTGACGCATCACGGCTGGAAGGTGCAAGGGTAGCCTGCATCGGGCGTGTGACCGCTGAGACGGCACGCAAAGCCGGACTGAACGTCGATATTCTCGCCGAGGACTCGACGGCGGGTGGACTCGTGAACGCGATAGTTGGACACTATATGCCGTAAGGGTCACTAGAATGGGTAGCTTTCCGGAAAACCGAATGAGGCGCTTGAGGGCGACCCCGACGCTCCGTCGTCTGGTGCAGGAAACGCGGCTGTCCGTTTCCGATCTGATTTATCCGATGTTCGTTGCCGAGGATGTTGATGAACGACGCGAGATCGAGCCGATGCCGGGGATCTTTCAGCATTCCCTCGATAGCCTGAAGTCGGAAGTCGAGGCCGTCGCGGGGTTGGGGATTCCGGCGGTGCTGGTGTTCGGTATTCCGTCGCACAAGGACGAGGTTGGGTCGCAGGGATACGCGCCGAACGGTATCACTCAGCAGGCGATCCGGGCGATCAAACGGGTACAGCCGGAACTGGCGGTGGTCGGTGACGTGTGCATGTGCGAGTACACATCCCACGGGCATTGCGGCATCCTGCTGGATGACGGCACAGTGGACAATGACCAAACGCTGGAGCTTCTCGCCGAGACGGCAGTATCGCAGGCCGACGCAGGCGTGGACATCGTCGCGCCATCGGCCATGATGGACGGGCAGGTCGGGGCCATCCGCGATGCGCTGGACGACAACGACCACGAGAATGTGCCGATCATGGCATATTCGGCGAAGTACGCGTCGTCGTTCTACGGCCCGTTCAGGACGGCTGCAGAATCCGCGCCTCAGATGGGTGACCGCAAGGGATACCAGATGGACCCGCCGAACGTGAACGAGGCGATGCGTGAGATCGAGCAGGACATCCTCGAAGGGGCGGATGTCGTCATGGTCAAGCCCGCGCTGGCGTACTTGGACGTCATCGCGAAGGCAAAGCAGCGCTTCGACACTCCTCTAGCCGCCTACAACGTCAGCGGTGAGTACTCTATGGTGAAAGCCGCGGCCGGGAACGGCTGGATCGACGAGCGGCGGATCGTCATGGAGATACTGACGGGCATCAAGCGGGCGGGGGCGGACATGATAATGAGCTACCACGCGAAGGATGTGGCGGGGTGGCTGGCTGAGGAGCGCTAGTCCTCCGGTCGTAATCCGTAGACGATTCTCGTGAAGGACAGAGACCTGTACGTTGGGGCGTTAAAGAGCCGCAGTTTGTGCAGGGGCCAGTAACGGAACCGGACCTTTCCTTCTATGTCGTCCAACCCAAAAGGGCCACGCTGCCGGCTGTCGGTACTGTGGGCGCGGTTGTCGCCGAGCAGGAAATACTCGTTGTCCCCTAGGTTCCACGCGACGTCTTCCAGTCCGATCACGGCGGGGAGGCCGCCGAGATAGTCCTCGTCAAGAGGTTCGTCATTTATCAGAATGATGCCTTCCGACTGGCGCACAATCTCTCTCGGAAGGCCAACCAGGCGCTTGAGATGCCATCGCTCGTCGTCGGGCCCGTCACGGACAACGACCAGTTCTCCCCTTGCAAAGCTAAAGGACCTGCCGCGGAATCGGCTCACGAGCAGCCGGTCGCCTTCAAAGAAGGTCGGGGTCATGCTGTGGCCACGGACGACGTATTGCTCGAAATTCCACAAAGGTGGAGTCTCCCGGGAAATCTTGGCGAGGACCCTGAGCGCACTTGGACGCTAGAGGGCAATCAGTGGAGGTGGGGGTTTAAGTGGTCGGGGTGACTGGACTTGAACCAGCGACCTCGTCGTCCCGAACGACGCGCGCTACCAACTGCGCCACACCCCGACTGTGAGGATTGTAGCGATGATGAGCCGCCCTTACAAGGTTATGAGGTATCAGTAACTGTTCAGTCTTCGTGAGTTGAAGTACGAAGGCCCCCTCTCTGTATCTCTCCCCCGGCGGGCTGACAGGGGTAGGTATTCAGCTATTGCTCCACTTTGAAAGCAACCCCGCCACTGTCATTCTGAACGTAGCGAAGCGGAGTGAAGAATCTAAAATGCCCGTCCAAAGGCAGCGCCGAAATGAAGAATTCCTATCCCGTCGGGGAGGATGCGGATGGCGCGCCAACTAACCCGTCTTGCAGTCATGAACTTTAGATTCCTCGCTACGCTCGGAATGACAGGAGTTGCGGTGGTCGGATCATAGCTGTAATCCCATTTTACCTACCCCTGTAAGCCCCCGGCAGGGGGAGATTGTAGAGGAGATTGACCGCAAAGCGCCGATTACCCGAAACGTATTGACCGCGTTCCCTTGCGGGAGTAGGCTTAGCCGGTAGGCATATCGCGTCAGGACACATAAGCATCCGAACGAAGCCAGAACCGCAGCCGGTCTCAGAATTGCCCCCCGTCCCCGTCCGGCGCGGACCGATTCAGCGCGCGGCAGACCGGTTCCCCGCCATCGAGTCGTTCGCCTATTCCGACTTTCGGTGGCTCTGGGTAAGCGCCCTGACCTCGTACCTCGGCATGAACATGCAGTGGATCACGAGGAGCTGGCTCGTGCTGAAGCTGGCCGACGACTCGCCGCTCGCGCTCGCCTCGGTGATCGTGACGTTCGCACTGCCGATGACGGTCTTCTCGCCCATCGGGGGAGCGCTGGCCGACCGCATCTCGCGCAAGCGCATGATGCTCTACACCCAGGCGGGCAACGCCGTGTTGACTCTGGTCGTCGGGCTGCTGGACTTAACCGGTGTGATCGAGCTCTGGCACGTGCTGCTTTCAGGGCTGATAAACGGCTCGCTCATGGCGTTCAACATGCCGAGCCGGCAGGCCACGGTGTCCGACATCATCCCCAATAACAAGCTGATGAACGGTATGTCGCTGATGAGCTCGTCGATGAACGCCACGCGCATCATCGGCCCCGCTATTGCCGGAGTGCTCATCCTGTTTGTGGGAACTTCAGGCGTCTTCTTCCTGATTTCGGGAATATACGTGCTGGCGGTGTTGACGGTGCTGCCGATTACGGTCGGCAGCGAGGGCCAGAAGAAGTCCGGGAAGAGCATGTACGGCGACATCCTGGAGGGGCTGTCCTATGCGAGGAGATCATCTCCCCTGCTGGGGCTGATAATCATGGCGTTCATCCCGATACTGTTCGGCATGTCGCTGTACGCGCTTATGCCGGCGTGGGCGAGGGAGACGCTGGACGTGCAGTCGGACAACCTCGGCGGGCTCTACGCCGTCATGGGCATCGGGGCGCTGATTGGGTCGCTGGGGCTTGCCAGCATTCCCCGATTCGAACGCCGGGGACTGCTGCTCCTTTCGAGCTGCGCGATCTGGGGGATAGTGCTCGCGGTCGTCGCGAAGATGGGTTCGTACAACGTGGTGATGCCGATGCTGCTGTTCCTCGGGCTCGTGAGCTCGATGTTCATGTCGCTCAACATGACGCTCGTGCAGGCGTACACCAGCCCCGAGATGCGCGGGAGGATGATGAGCATCGTGATGATGACGTTTGGGGCGATGCCCCTGAGCGCCTTACCGCTGGGGGCGCTTGCGGAGCGCATCGGCAGCGGGAACGCGCTGTTCGCGAGCGGCATCATGCTCACGGTGTTTTCGATTGGGTTCGCGATAGTCTACCCGTCATTCCTGAAGATCAAGTAACTGCGGGATACGGGACGAAGATTCACCACAGAGATCACAGAGGGAAGAGAGGGGAACGGATTCTCCCCTAGACGACCGTAAAGCGTGATTGTCCTGTCTTGGTGGTAGTTACCGATATCCCGGCACGGCCCCGCGCGAGGGGTTAGCTCTACTCAGGGCGAACGGAGTTACCGTAGAGGCGGTCCTACCGCATCGAGTCGGGGCGCTGCGGACTGCTGATCGGCTCGCGCCAGGGGTAGATGCCGCCGTCGTAGGAGTCGGGGCCCAGCTTGAAGTGCCTGGCCTGGTCTAGGGTCTCCACGAAGGGCATGTTGGGGTCGAACCACGTTTCGGGGGACATCGGGCGGGGCCCGGCCTTGGAGACCGCGCCGAAGGTCGGGCGTCCGATGATCTCCTCCAGGAGCCACGCGCAGTCGATGAGCTTGGCGACGTCGACGCCCGTCTCGACGCCCATGCCCTCCAGCATGTGGAAGAAGTCCTCGGTGGCCATCATCCCGGTCGCGCGTCCAGTGCCGCAGTAGGGGCAGCCACCTATGCCGCCGACGGTGCCGTCGAGCACAAGGGTGTCGTCCGGGGTGAGAGCGCGCATGGCGGCGTAGGCGGACGGGAGAGACATTCCCCGCGCGTTGTGCAGGTGGAGGTAGAAACGGCGGATGTGCGGCCACCTCTCCTTGACAGCGATTAGCTGCTCCTCGACGTGATGGGGGAGACACCACGCCATGGGATCGAGGATGCCTACGCTCGTGACGGGTATGCCCGCCTCGTGCCAGACGGTGTGGGCGCGTTCAAGAATGTCCATGCGCTGATCGAGCGAGAACTCGCCGACGAAGTTCGATCCCCACGCCGCCGCGACTCGTATCTCGGCCTCGGCGACACCTCGACTCTTGGCGTCCTCGACGATGGCAGGCCAACTTGCGAACTCCTCTTCCTGCGACCGGTTGAAGTTGCGACGGGTAAACACGTCGCAGAGGTGGGCGTTCAGGAAGGGCCGGTCGTCCTCGATGGTGAGTGGCGGGACGAACCGCTGGGCGCGCTCGTAGGAGCGGCGGTTCACGAGGAGGGCCGTGTAGATGACGTTGGGGTTAGGTGTGAAACGCTCCAGAACCTCTTCGATCCTGGCCATCTGGGGCGTGTACCGAGAGCTGACGAACGACCCAACGACGATGCGGGGCAGCCCGGTCTCGCCGAGGGCGTCCAGGAGGCGGACCTTGTCGTCGAGGGAGATGTCGGAGGACTCGATCTGCATCCCCTCGCGCATCGTCTCGTCGCGGTACTCGATTGTGGGCCATTGGGAGCTCATGGGGTGTCTCGCTAGGCGCGATGCGGTGGTTTGAGGAACAGTATAGGGGAATGGGGGCGTATGGTGCCTGTTACATATTTCGTACACCGCTACGATTGACAGAAGAAGACATCTTCACCAAAGCTCACTGTCTGTGACTACCTGAGTCACATAAGCTCGCTCTCCGAAGCATTCCACTTGACATTGATGTTCGTTATGTCTAGTCTGATAACTAGTCAGAATGCAAACTGTCGGAGGTAAGCCATGAGCAAGAAATGGGCTGTTCAGGATGCCAAGTCCAGGTTCAGCGAACTCCTCGACACCACCATCGCGGAAGGACCGCAGATCGTGACCAAGCGTGGGGTGGAGACCGCAGTACTCCTTCCCATCGAGCAGTGGCGAAGACTTGAGCGTATGACGAGACCGGACCTGAAGGAGCTCCTCCTCGCCTCGGAGGCACGGACCGAGCACCTGACTCCACCGCGTCGACAGCATCGCCGCCGAACACCATTGGTCATGGAGTAGGCTCATATACCTCCTCGATACCAACGTAGTCTCGGAGCTGCGCCGCTCCCGTCCGCATGGGGCCGTACTCGCTTGGATCGCCGATGTGCCGGCGGAACAACTCTTCTTGTCTGCCGTCACGGTAGGGGAAATACAGGCAGGGATCGAAATCACTCGTGAGCAGGATGCGGTGAAGGCGGAGGAGTTGGAGGCCTGGCTGAACAAGGTACTGGCTTCCTACGGTGTCCTGCCGATGGACGCGCCCGCATTCCGGGAGTGGGCGCGGCTCATGCACAGAAGATCAGACACGATGACTGAAGATGCCATGATCGCGGCGACTGCCACGGTACACCGGCTGACGGTGGTCACACGAAATGTGAGCGACTTTGAACAGCTAGGGGTTGAACTACGGAATCCCTTTGAACAGACGTAGTGAGCCTCTCGACCTGAGCATCCTTGAACGCTTGCTCAATGAAGCTGAAGGAACTTCCTTCGAATTCAAAGCGGCCCAGTATCACTGTCTAGATCATCAGCGAGCCTAGCGTCCGCTACAACCATTCCTGCGACCACCACAGCAGCAGAGCACACCTGGCGATCACGAACACTGGCACGGCGTTCTGAGTTCAGGGGAATGTGTGAATGCATCTCCCCGCGTTCTGTACCCCGTTTGGTATAATTGGGGGTCACCAGCCACCGTCGAGGAGAGTTGTCCTGAACATTACGCTGAGGCTGTTCGCAGGCTATCGTGAGCGAGTGGGACAGAGCGTCTTGGAGCTCACGATGCCCGACGGCGCGACGGTCGGTTCGGTGGCGCAGATGGTCTTCGAGCGGTATCCGGGGCTGATTGGGACGCCGAACGCGCTGGTGATAGCCGTGAACCAGGAGTACCAACAGCACGACTACGCGCTTTCGGACGGCGATGAGGTCGCGCTGATTCCGCCGGTCAGCGGAGGCAGGGATGATTGAGATCACGTACGAGCCGCTCGACCCTGAAGCTATCACGGACCGGGTGCGATCGAGGACGGCCGGGGCGGTGCTCACGTTCCTCGGCACGACACGGGACAGCACGGCAGACCGGGACGTTCTGTACCTTGAGTACGAGGCGTATGAGCCGATGGCCGAGAAGAAGCTGTCGGAGGTGGCGCACGAGATGATGGACAGGTGGCCGCTGACGGGCGTGGCTATCTCGCACCGCCTGGGGCGGTTGGAGATAACAGATGTCAGCCTCGTGGTGGCGGTCGCGTCGCAGCACCGTGGGCACGCCTTCGAGGCCGCTCAGTACAGCGTCGACCGGCTCAAGCAGGTCGTGCCTATATGGAAGAAGGAGTTTTTCAAGGGCGGCGAGGTGTGGGTGGAGAGCCCGGAGGACGTGGCGTTGCGGGAGGGGGCGGGGGTTTAGGCGACCCTCGGTAGTGTATTAGCTTGAAATCCGCTTTCATGGGGTCGCCGTTGGATGTGACATGGCGCGCTCTTCGCCGAGCTCCTTGTGCTTGTCGACGACTCCGCGGCGGTAGTCCTCATAGTGGTCGTGTTCGGCGGTGAGGTCGCTGCTGAGGGATTCCATCTCTTCCAGAGTGATGGTGTCGCGTATCCACGGTGAGGGATTCGGCGGCTCGGTCAGCATGTAGGCAATGGGGTCGCCCGTGTCGGTTGCCGGGAACCAGACCCTGCGACGAGGGCTGCTCAAGGAGTAGTCGTCGTCGTAATGTTTGAGACTACCAATCATGTGATGATCGATTCTGCCCACCCCGAAGCCGCTGGGTCCCAGCAGGACTATCGCTTCGCGGTCGTCGTAGCGGCTGTTCCTGGCATCGAGGAATTCCTTTGCCTTTCTCTCGGCGGTCGCGCGGTCAGTCCATCCGCCGCCCCATCGCGTGCCAACGAGATACGGACCGGTATGATAGTTTCTGTGTTTGAGGACCTCGAAGACTCTCAAGTTATACAGAAGGACCGGCCTGTACCAGTCCTCAACTCTTACTTCGTCCGGGTCATGGGAAGCCTGAATCTCGTAATTGACGGACACGAGTTTCGCCCGGACTATAACCTCAGCGTACAGTATCTCAACTTCGAGGCCGCTCAGCTCGGCGGGCGGGAGCGGCCTCGGCGTGATTGGAAAATCTTCGCCGAGGGGCGGCAGGAAGGTAGGCGTGGGAGTCACAGCAGGTTCCTCATCACACGCGGTGAGGACGGAGACGAGGAACAGGGGTAGTAGGGAGAATAACGTCAGCTTCATGGCGACGCTCCTTGAAACGTGTTCCCCCTCGCGGGCATAGTATCGCAGTAAAAAGGGCATTCACAAGCCTCTAACTGCTTGTTCTGTTTCAAACTGGTTCACTTCCCAACCGTCGTTCTCATTGCCGCGAATACGAGTCTCTGCTATATTTGAAGATCACTGACGGAGGGATCGCATAGTGGCCTAGTGCGGGCGCCTGCTAAGCGCTTAGGGGGAGAAATCCCTCTCGTGGGTTCGAATCCCACTCCCTCCGCCATTTTGTAAAGCCCACACAAACGCGGACATGGAAGACTATTACATATGGACAATCGGCTGCCAGATGAACGTGGCCGATTCCGAGCGCCTCGAGAGCGCCCTTGAGCAGATGGGGCTAGGCAAGGCCGCCACTGCCAAGGAGGCCGACGTGGTGGTGCTGAACAGTTGCGTCGTCCGGCAGAGCGCGGAGGACAAGGTGGTCGGGATGCTCGGTCACCTGAAGCCGATGAAGCAGCAGGACGACGAGAAGGTCGTCGCGCTCATGGGCTGCATGGTGGGGCCGAAGACGGACACGCTTGAGCAGCGGTTCCCGCAGGTGGACGTCTTCATGCGGCCGCAGCAGTTTACGCCGCTCATCGACCTGCTCGGCGACCGCATGGGCATCGACCCGGAGGGCTGCATCGGGCCGCTCACGGCGAGGCCGAACGTAACGGCTTACGTGCCGATCATCCATGGATGCGACAAGTTCTGCACCTTCTGCATCATCCCGTATCGACGGGGGCGCGAGGCCAGCCGGACGATTCCCGATATCGTCCGGGAGGTGGAGCTTCTCGCGGCGAGGGGCGTGCGCGAGGTTACGCTGCTGGGGCAGAACGTCGACTCGTACGGGCATGACCTGGACGGCGACGTGGACCTGGGGCACCTACTGAAAGCGGTGCATCCCATTGATGGAGTCGAGCGCATCCGGTTTCTCACTTCGCACCCGAAGGACATGAGCGAGCACATCATCGACACGGTGGCCGAGCTGCCGAAGGTCTGCGAGCACATCAACCTGCCGTTCCAAGCAGGGGACGACGAGGTGCTCTCGAGGATGAAGAGGGAGTACACGAACGACGACTATCGCAGGCTGGTCGACAGGATACGGGAACGAATCCCGAACGTTTCGATGTCGACCGACCTGATCGTGGGGTTCTGCGGCGAGACGGACGAGCAGTTCAACAGGACGTACGAGATGGTGCGCGACGTGCGGTTCGACAAGGTGCACTCGGCGATGTACTCGACGCGGGACAACACGTTCGCCTCCCGGAAGTACGAGGACGACGTTCCGCAGGACGAGAAGAAGCGGCGCCTGACGGCGATCGACGAGCTCCAAGCGACGATTCAGGCCGAGATCAACTCGAAGCTCATGGACGAGACGTTGGAAGTATTGCTCGAGGGGACGAAGCGCGGGCAGATACAGGGACGCAGCAGAAGCGATAAACTGGTGTATGTAGAGGGAGGTGAAGACGCGGTAGGCCACACCGTGCCGGTGAAGATCGAACGGGCGGGGCCGTGGTCACTTGGAGGGCGAGTCGCCCTCGCCGCGTAGGTGAATGGAGGCCAACTATGGTAATCGCTGAATCTCCCAAGACGCCGATAATACCGATAACCGAGATCGAGCAGTCCGCCTTTTGCCAGACGGACGACGAGCTTCAAGCCAAGTCGCTGGAAGAGGAGTTCCAGGCGGGAGTCCGGTGGCAGAAGATACCGATCTCCTACCTCAAGGCTAAGCCGGAAGAGTTAGACGCGCGGATCGCGGAAGCTCGCGCACGGCTGACCGAACAGGTCGTCATCCTCGGCCACCACTACCAGCGGAACGAGATCATCAGGTTCGCCGATTTTCGTGGCGACTCGTTCAAGCTTTCGCAGTTCGCCGCGAGCCAGGGGAAAGCCGAGAGCATCATTTTCTGCGGCGTCCACTTCATGGCCGAGACGGCGGTCATCCTGAGTCAGGACCACCAGCGAGTCATCCTGCCCAACCTGACGGCGGGATGCTCGATGGCCGACATGGCGCACATCGACGACGTGCTGGACTGCTGGGACGATCTGACGGACGTCCTCCCGAACAGCACGACGGTGCCGATTACGTATATGAACTCCACGGCGGCCATCAAGGCGCTGTGCGGTCGAGAGGGCGGCATAGTATGCACCTCTTCGAACGCCGCAGCGACGTTTGAGTGGGCGCTCGGAAGGGGCGACAAGATACTGTTCCTCCCCGACCAGCACCTCGGCAGGAACACGGCGGTGCGGTTCGGCATCGGCCTCGACGAGATGATCATCTGGAACCCCTTCAAGCCCCTCGGCGGCAACTCCGAGGAGGACATCGACCGGGCCAAGATCGTCCTCTGGCAGGGCCACTGCTCGGTACACACGCGGTTCTCCGTGAAGCAGATCGAGGAGGCGAGGCGCCAGTACCCCGACGTGAACGTCATCGTGCACCCGGAGTGCTACATGGAGGTCGTCCAGGCGGCTGACGCGAACGGCTCGACTGAGACGATCATCAAGACCATTGAGGAAGCGCCGAGCGGCACGACGTGGGCCGTTGGGACGGAGATCAGCCTCGTCAACCGCATCGCGCAGGAGAACCCCGACAAGAAAGTCTTCTGCCTCGACTCCGTCGTCTGCCCCTGCTCGACGATGTACCGCATCCACCCGGCATACCTGTGCTGGATACTGGACGGTCTGAACGAGGGCGTCGTCGTGAACGAGATAACCGTGGACGACGACACGAAGCGGGACGCGAAGGTCGCCCTCGACCGGATGCTGCAGGTCGTCTGACCCTGCCCGCACGCCGAGCCTGTCGAAAGCCCGTCACGATGGACATCTCTCAAGCCGAGATCGACGAGGTCGTGCGCAACGCCCTGCTCGAAGACCGGGCCGACGCAGACATCACGACCGAGACACTCGTACCCGCTGACCTGCAAAGCGCTGCCTGCATCATCCCCAAGGCCGAGGGCGTCCTGGCGGGAGTCGAAGTTGCGAAGGCCGTATTTCGCGCGGTCGACCCTGAGTTGGAATTCCAGGCCATCCTCTTGGACGGCGCGCGGCTGCGAGTTGCTGACTCCACTGGAGAGTCAGGCGCAATTGCCGAGCTTTCAGGCAGCGTGGCGTCGATTCTCAAGGGTGAGCGGGTGGCCCTCAACTTCCTGCAGCACCTGAGCGGCATCGCCACGGAGACCGACCGGTACGTGCGGGAGGTCACGGACTACGATGCAGTCATTCTCGACACGCGGAAGACGGCACCAGGGCTACGGAGCCTACAGAAGTACGCGGTCGCCGTCGGCGGGGGCACAAATCACCGGCGCGATCTGTCGGACGGGGTGCTCATCAAGGACAACCATCTTGCCGCGGGACGGCTGAGTGAGCTGGCACTGGGCGGCGTTGTCCGGCGAATGCGGGAGAGCGCGCCGAGCGCGTGGGAGATCGAGGTGGAAATCGAGACGCTGGACCAACTTCATGAGGCCGTCGAGGCGGGTGCTGACATCGTTATGCTGGACAACATGACCCCGTCCGAGATGGCTGAGGCGGTCAGGATCGTCGACGGGCAAGCACTGACCGAGGCGTCAGGGGGCATCACGCTGGATAACGTCAAAGAGGTTGCGGCGACCGGGGTGGACAGGATATCGGTCGGGGCGCTGACTCACTCGGTCACGGGACTGGACATCAGCCTCGAACTGCTCGACATGGGGTAGGCGTCGTTCCCCTAAGAATAGGGGATTCACCGCAGAGGGCGCAGAGATCGCGGAGTTGAGGATTCTGGATTCCCGCTTTCGCCGGAATGACGAGATGGTCACCGCTGTGGGGCGCTAGCCCCTGCGGGGACGTTCCTTGTCGGCGGAGTCGATCATGATGGTGACGGGGCCGTCGTTGGTCAGGGAGACCATCATGTAGGCCTGGAAGACGCCCGTTTCGACGCGAAGGCCGGTCTCGCGAAACTTCCCGACGGTCTGATCGAACAGCGACTGTGCGAGGTCGGGTCCCGCGGCCTGGACGAAGCTCGGACGGCGGCCCTTGCGGGTATCGGCGTGGAGGGTGAACTGGCTGATGAGGAGAAGATCGGCGTCCACGTCCATGGCGGAGAGGTTGAACTTGCCGTCATCGTCGGCGAAAACGCGGAGGTTGACGACCTTGTTGACGATGTAGTCCGCGTCGGATTCGGTGTCGTCTCGCGAGACGCCGAGAAGGACGACGAACCCGGGGCCGATCCTCCCAACGGTCTCCTCATCGACGGAAACACTTGCTTTGGAGACCCTCTGGACCAACGCCTTCAATGGGATGCTGCCCCTGTAGAGGAAGTTATCTCAAAGTCATCAGCATTTGCGCCCAACTGCCCTTCGACAGGCTCAGGGGGAACATGACTTGAGATGGATTCTAGGTGGTGGAGGCCGGTTCCTTGTCCTTGGCGGACTCGGACTTCTTCGATTCCTTCGACTTCGAGTCGGACGAGTCATCGGACTCGGGCTTCGATCTTCCGTTGGAGCCACCGCCCTTGCCGTAGTCGTTCACGTAGAAGCCACTGCCCTTGAAGACGACAGGGACAGAGTGAATGACGCGACGACAATCGACGTCGCACAGTGGACACCCAGCGACCGGCTCGTCGGAGAAACTCTGCTTGACTTCGAACTCATGCCCGCACTCTGTGCAGCGGTAGTCGTACCTGGGCATGAACACCTCCATCTCTCACGGAAAGTTAGCAGCCCATCGGAGCGGCTGCTAACACTCGACTCAGCGTAGCACTCCAACTACGGGGGTGTCAAATTGGGGGTGTGTTCAAAGTTTCGTTCAATTCAGTTCAATATGGGGGTTGTTCACGACGCACAAGGATCCGCACAGAACCCCCTACAACCGCGACCCCAGCGATGAGTCGGCCCCGCCAACCGCCCTCTCCAGTCCGCCGCTCCAGGCGTCGTCGGCATCGTGCAGGTCGAGGTCGATGATGCTCCTTAGAGTGAGGCGGCTTCCTCCCACCGTTCCGAGCACGACGCGGGGGACTCCCTCGTCGGAGCAAAGGTGTTGGAGTTGTGTGAGCCGGTCTTCGGGGAGAGAGACGACGATGCGGGACTCGGTCTCGCCTAAGAGGGCGGCGTCCCATCGGCCTGACGTGGTGAACGAGCCGGTGAACCCGATGTTTCCGGCGATGCAGCTCTGGGCGAGGGCGACGGCGAGACCTCCGTCGGAGCAGTCGTGGGCGGAGTTGAGTATGCCCTCAGCGACGGCACGGCGGGAGACTCGCTGCACGGCGGCTTCGAGGTCGAGGTCGATGGTTGGGCGGCCGGCGACCTTGTCGTGGACGATCTCGAGGTACTCGCTTCCGGCGAGGGATGCGGCGTCCCCACGCACCTCGTCGGAGCCGAGCAGGACGACGACATCGCCCTCGTTCTTGAAGGCCATAGTTGCGTGGGCGGATACGTCGTCGAGCAGGCCGAGCGCGCCTATTATGGGAGTCGGGTAGATGTCGCGTCCGCGCGACTCGTTGTAGAGGCTCACGTTACCGCTGATGACGGGAGCGGCGAACGCCTCGCTTGCGGCGGCCATGCCCTTCACGCACTCTTCGAGCTGGTAGTAGACCTCCGGCTTCTCCGGGTTGCCGAAGTTGAGGCAGTCGGTGAGCGCGATGGGAGTCGCGCCGGTGGTCGAGACATTGCGGCAGGCCTCCGCGACGGCGATCATTCCGCCGATGTATGGGTCGAGGTAGCACTTGCGGCCGTTGCCGTCGGTCGCGAGGGCGATGCCGGCACCTGTGCCCTTGATGCGCAGGACGGCGGCGTCTCCGCCAGGGGCGACTACGGTGTTGGTCTGTACCTGGTGGTCGTACTGGCGGTAGACCGACAGCTTGGAGGCGATGTTGGGGGATTCGAGCAGGCTGAGCAGGATGACAGCGGGAGGCACTTTGGGCACGGGGACTTGGTTGAGGTCGAAGTCCTGCACGTCCGTGAGCCACTGGGGCTTCTCGCCTGTGAGCCTGTACGTGGGCGCGTCGGTCAGGAGTCCGACCGGCAGGCGTCCCTGCTCACGCCCGTTGTCCCGGATGCTCACGTCGCCGTCCCCGGTGGACTCGCCGACAACCGTCGCGTGGAGGTCCCACTTGTCGAGTATCCTGGTGACCTCGCGGGCGTCTTCGGGAGCGACGACGACGAGCATCCTCTCCTGGCTCTCGGAGAGCATGACCTCGTAGGGTGTCATGCCTGATTCTCGCCTCGCGACTTGGGATATGTCGATGCAGATGCCCGTCTCGCCCTTGCCCGCCGTCTCGACCGACGCGGTCGATAGTCCGGCCGCGCCCAGGTCCTGCAGGCCGACGAGACGTCCGGACTCGACAAGCTCCAGGCACGCCTCGATCAGCACTTTTTCGAGGAACGGGTTGCCCACCTGCACGGCAGGACGGAGCTCACGGTCGTCCTCGAAGCTCCTCGACGCGAGGCCGGAGGCCCCGTGGATGCCGTCGCGTCCGGTATCGGCGCCTACGAGCATGAGGAGGTTGCCCGGCGCGGCAGTCGTCGCGCTCATGATACTGTCCGACTGCACAATGCCCACGCACATGGCGTTGACGAGCGGGTTGTCGGCGTAGGAGTCGGAGAAGACGACCTCTCCGCCGACGTTGGGGATGCCGATGCAGTTGCCGTACTCCGAGATTCCCGCAACGACGCCACCGAAGAGGTAGCGGTTGCGCGCGGTGTCGGGCTGTCCGAACCGGAGGGAGTTCAGGAGCGCGATAGGACGAGCGCCCATGGCAAAGATGTCCCTGACGATGCCTCCGACACCGGTCGCAGCCCCCTCGTACGGCTCGATAGCGGAGGGGTGGTTGTGCGACTCGATCTTCATGACAACGGCGAGGCCGTTGCCGATATCGACCGCGCCCGCGTTCTCCTCTCCGGGGGCGACCAACATGCGCGGGCTGGTGTTGGGGAGCATTCGCAGGAGGGGCTTGGAGTGCTTGTACGCGCAGTGCTCGCTCCAGAGCGATCCGAAGAGCCCCAGCTCCAGCTCGTTCGGCTCGCGTCCGAGACGCTCGACGATGGCCTCATACTCCCCTTCGGAGATGGCGAGGGCTTCGAGTGTCTCTTTGCTTGGGGCCATGTTGGACCGCTCCGTTTATTCCGAGTTATGCCGTTCCGATGGTCACGAGCGCGACGCCTGCCACGACGAGAACGGCGCCGATGACCGTCCTAATAGAGACCCGTTCGAGTCGCTGCAAGAAGATGTGCGTCATCAAGATCGCCACCAGTGGGTTGGCTCCGGCCACCGGGGACGCAATCACTACCGACACCCGATCGAGCGACAGGTAGAACGACGTGACGCCAAATGCCGACGCCAGACCGGACATTGATACTACCACCCACCCACGAAGGGTGGCTAGCTTCAGGTCGATCAGCACGGGACGCGGGAAGAGGAGCGCCATAAGCAGGAGACCGAACACGAGTGAGAAGAACGTGGCCGTCATTGGAGGCACTCCGTCGCGGATCACCAAGTAGGCGAAGTAGGTCCCAAAACCGTATCCTGCCGCGGAGCCGACCGAGGCCAAATAGCCCTGAACAGCCCGGCGTCCCTTTCCTTCCTCGATCATGTTCGTCATTTGCTCAGCACCACTACGACACCGGTGATGATAGAGATCGTGCCCACGGCGACCGTTGGATTCGGTGTTTCTCCCAGCAGGAGTATGGCAAGAGTAACGGCGAAGAGTGGCGACGCGCCCACCACCGGGCTCGATCGGGCCACGCCAATCTTGGAAACGGCGACGAAGTTCAACAGCCGTCCCCCAACAAAACTTGCGAATCCGGCAAGTAATAGGAGCGCCAGTTGGGTCCACGTCAGCGAGAGCGCCTCCGCTCCGTCAATCGCCAAGACGAAGACCGAGGTGCAAATCACGCCGACGACCAGGGAGACGATGACGCCCGTCGTGGGCCTCATGTGTTGGACGCTGAGCCGGGCGAAGAAGGCCGTGGCCCCGAATCCAACTGCGGCGCACAGGGCGAACAGTATGCCTAGCACGACGCTCTCCGTTCGCGCGGACCGTCAGACGCCACTACAGGTGCAGACGCAACGAGACTCACGATTTTGACGCATCCCTTGCCTCCACAGTCCGGGCATGGCAGGAGTTCGTCGGACCAGCCCTCCGGCTCACGCTCGTACTCCAAGCCCTCGATGAGGTCGATCCAACGGTAGTCGGGTTCGGGCTTCCGGCACGTGTCCTTCCCGTCTCGGTGCGTCCAGAACAGGGAATCGTTGGACTTGCTGAACAAGAAGATGTACTCGTGGTGCGGCGGTGGGCCAGTCCCTCACCGACTCCGGCATCGGGTTTTCCTTCGAGTTATGCGTCAGGACGCCGGATGCCAGACTAAATAGGTGGGGTTCATCTGCAACTGACACGTCATAGAAGGTGCGTCCTCTGCTGCGCCGAACCTCGATTATTTCAGCACGGTCCTTTTCGTTATGATGTCCACTACGACTCCACCTCCACTCCCCTCGGAAGCTCGGAAACTTTCGCCCATCCATCTTGACCATAGCGAGGTTCAATGTCAGCGTTGCACCGAGTCTGGCTGCCATGACTCGAAGATCGCGTTCCAATGCATAGTTCCTTGTGAACCCCAATCTGTTTCTTCTGTTTCCACCGTCATCATGACCATTACCATACAAATATCCCTGAATGACGATCCTCAGAGCATCGTTTGGTAGTCGCCATATTCTGGGAGAAAAGTGCTTGTTTTTGGCCGTCTTCCCTGAAATATACTCATACAGAACGGCATTCAGAACTCGACCATACAGCCGTACATCAAGCTTACCTTCCGAGAGCGTGTGTGTCATGGAATTGCCAACATCTTCCGCCGCTGCTTTGATTTTCTTTAGCCAATCGAGTTCATGACGACCTAAAGACAACTGGATGGTATCTTCTGATCGGCTCCCTTCTGCAAGAAACAAGCCGATTAGCCAGAGTAAAGCATCAGTGAGGTACTGAGGCCTCCATCGGTCCGCGGGCTCAGGCAGAATGGCCGATTGAAGCACATCACCCACTCTAATATCCGACGTTGCCAACAAGCCCCTTCCGGTCGGCCATTTGTGAGATGCGGTACAGCCTATTCGTTCGCCCGAGCGTAGTACCAACTCGACCCTAGGCTCATCCGAATCGCTCCGGCGCCACGCTGTCACCTGCGTCCACCTTTCCCCATTCCAGAGTTGCACGGTTGAAGGGTGGAGCCTTGCTAAATCTTTCAGCGGAGTGGGGCCTTCCTGCATTTGCGTCTTGGCGTATAGCTGTGTACCACCACTCAGACACCAAATTGTGTCTCGCCGCAATATCCACCCGTCGTCCTGCAGGGCAATGGCGACACGAGCGGGAATCATCTTTAGGTTCTTCGAGGGCAAGTCGACGGAGGTTCGTTGGACTCCATCTATGCTACCCCGATTCGTTGCCTGCTTGTTGCCCCCTCCGGCATACTTGCCGTGGGCATTGAGTCCCTTGCCGCTACTCGTATAGGAGACTCCGAGATTGGGCCAGAGCGTGCCGTCGTCTCGGAGCACACGCTTGACCTCGCGGAGGATCTGCACAACGTTCTCAACATACTGCTGAATCGGCGGCTCGTTGCCGAGCACCCCATACCAAGCCCCGCAATCCACACAGGCCGCGTGTTCAATCGGCGTGGCGCGGTCGGAATTCCAGGCCCACTTTAGCGGGCCTGGATGCGAGTCGCTGGATCTGCGCTTGAACTCTTCATGCGCCCACTGCTGGACACAATCGTCTGATCCACCCCAAACCAATGGGGCGTTCCCTTGATACATTCGGAGACCGTAGTAGGGCGGGCTGGTGATGACGGTGTGGACGCTCACGAGGCCAGATGGTCGATGATCGAGTTGAAGATGAGCGACCCGTCGGCACCCCCGACGACCTGCTCACAGCACCGCTCGGGGTGGGGCATCATGCCGAGAACGTTGCCTTTGGCGTTGACGATGCCCGCGATGTTGTTGATCGAACCGTTCGGGTTGGAGTCCGGGGTCACCTGTCCGTCCTCGGTCGAGTAGCGGAAGACCACCCTGTCCTCTTCCTCCAACTCGCGCAGGGTGTCGGGGTCGGCGAAGTACCTGCCCTCGCCGTGCGAGATGGGGACTCGCAGCACCCGGCCGACCGGATAGCCGCCGCTGAACGGGGTCTCGGCAGTCTCGGACCGGAGGTTCACCCACATGCAGCGGAACTGGAGAACATCGTTCCGCATCAAAGCGCCGGGGAGCAGACCGGCCTCGCAGAGTATCTGGAACCCGTTGCAGATGCCAGCGACGAGCCCGCCTCCCTCGGCGAAGTCCGTGACGGCGCTCATGACGGGCGAGAAGCGTGCGATAGCACCGCACCGGAGGTAGTCTCCGTAGGAAAATCCGCCGGGCAGGATGACGCAGTCGAACCGTGAGAGGTCGGTCTCCTTGTGCCAGACGTACTCGACCTGGCGGTGGAATACCTCGGACAGCACGTGGTAGGTGTCCGTGTCGCTCCACGTGCCGGGGAAGACGACCACTCCGAAGCGCATGTCGTTCGTGTTGGTCAAAGCGAGTCTGCCGTTGGTCGTGAGTGTCGAGCGTGGGCGTCCGAGGGGTTCACGACCGGTCCCTGAGCAGCGCGGCGACCGTTTGGCTGACCTTCTTGAGGTCGGCGCGGCCTTCGACCTGCGGGATGATGCGCCCCATCACCTTGCCCATCTCGCGCGGGCTCGTGGCGCCCACCTCGTCGACGGCCTTAGCGGCGATTTCCGAGATCTCCTCGTCGGTGAGCTCGGCGGGCAGGTACTCCATGATGATGGCGAGCTCGTCCTCTTCCTTCTTAACGAGGTCGTCCCGTCCACCCTTCGAGTAGGCGTCGATGCTGTCACGCCGCTGACGGGCCTGACGCCAGAGCAGGCCGGTGATGGCCTCGTCGTCGGCCTCTTCCTGCTTCTCGATCTCCAGATTCCTAACGGCGGAGAGGAGGTACCGCAGAACGTCCCTCCGAAGGGCGTCTCGCGAACGCATCGCCTGCTTGAGGTCTTCGGTCAACTGGTCACTTAAAGACATTGAGACGGTCTACTCCTTCGTTTACGACATCCACCCACCTGAGACTCTTGCGTAACTCATATAGCAGCCTGTCATTCCGAGCACCGCGAGGAATCTAAGGTGTTGCGCCGTCTCTATTATGGCCGTTCCAGCTACGAAAATCCGCATAGACGACATCGACCATAGATTCCTCATTCCGCTTCGCTTCATTCGGAATGACAGGTGCCTGGGTTAGTAAAGGTCTCCTCACTGCGGATAGAATCGCCCAGATCATTTTACGTGTCAAGGTGAAGCCACGTGCCTCACTTCGATGCAGGTGCGCTATTGGACTGAGTTCTCCAACTTCGCGACCGCACGATTGAAGTCTCGGACTACTCTCTCTCGACCCAGGATTTCCAGGGACTCGAACAGAGGGGGCGACACCTTCAGGCCGCTCGTGGCGACCCGCAGCGTCCCGAGCAACTGACCAACCTTGATGTCGAGGTCATCGGCCAACACCCGAAGCCTGGCTTCAAGAATTGCTGCGTCGAACGGCTCGGCGGCCCCGACGACTTCCACCGCCGCATTCAGCGCCCGCAGCGTTCCTCCCTCGTCCATCTTGCGCTGGATGAGTTCACTCGGCTCGTAGTCGAAGTCGTCGCTGAAGAAGAAGGGTATACGCTCCGCGGCGTCAGCCAGTGTCTTGAGCCTTTCCTTAATGAGCGGCACGATTTGCACCAGAGTCTCACGGTCGGGCTCGGGGGCCAGTTCAGCGGGGGGATACTGTCTCCAGTAGTCCAAGAGCACGTCGGCGAGCTCCGAGTCGCCAGACTCGCGGATGTAGTGTCCGTTCATCCAGTCGAGCTTATCGAGGTTGAAGACCGCTCCCGACTTCGAGACTCGTTCCAGGGAGAAGGCCTCTATTAGCTGATCGTTTGTAAACAGCTCCGTCTTGTCGTCGTAGGACCAGCCGAGGAGCGCGAGGAAGTTCACCATGGCGTGTGGCAGATAGCCCATCTCGCGATACTCGTTCACCGACACGGCTCCGTGCCGCTTGCTGAGCTTGCCGCCGCCGCTCGCGAGGATGTCCGGCAGGTGAACGAACTCCGGGGCCTGCCAGCCGAGGGCGTCGTACAGGCAGACGTGCCGGGGGGCGCTGGAGAGCCAGCCCTCACCTCGGATGACGTGGGAGATGCGCATGAGCTGATCGTCGACCACGCTGGCAAGGTGGTAGGTCGGGTACCCGTCCGACTTCAGGATGACGAAGTCGTCGATCAGCGAGTTGTCGAACTCCACGCGGCCTCGGATCACGTCCGAGACGGCGGTCGAGCCATCGCTGGGCATGGCGAACTTCACGGCAGAACCGCGCTCGTCCTCGAAACGGTAAGCGTGCCCCGACTCGATGAGCCGGTCGGCTGCCGATTGGTAGTGTTCGAGTCGTTCCGACTGGAAGTAGGGACCGTACTCTCCGCCGATCTCCGGGCCCTCGTCCCAATCGAGGCCGAGCCATCGCAGGCCCTCCATGATTGCCTCGACCGATCCCTCTACCTCGCGGGCCTGGTCGGTGTCCTCGATGCGGAGGATGAACGTGCCGTCGTGCCCACGGGCGAACAGCCACGTGAACAGGGCCGTGCGGATGTTGCCGACGTGAGGGTCGCCGGTGGGACTCGGCGCAAATCGGGTTCGGATATCGGGCATGGCCCGTCCTCCAGGCAATGAATCTACGTTGTGCCGAAAATCCTTCGGCTGACCAGCGAGAACGCGACGCGCCATCCGACGAGCATGACGGCCTGCACTCCTATGGCAACAAGGGCGAAGGTCAACTGAAACGTGCGATCGGTGAGCCACACGCGCAGCACAACGGCGATGACGCCGCACAAGAGCCAGATGAGTGGTATGCGCCAAGCCGACGCTCTAGCGCTCGTAAGGGTAGACGTTCGGAATGCCCCTAGCCAGGGGGACAGCGCGAACCAGACGGCGGCGAACGGGAGCGCCGTGCGCCAGAACGCGGCCTCCTGAATAATTCCGTGTTCCGCCCTGCCGGCAAAGACAAACAAAGCAAAAACGGCCACGTCGCCAAAGGCGGCGACCGAAACGAGCGGCGTGAGCATCCTCGATGTTGTGGCTTTGGCAGTCATCGGTGGCTATTGTCCTTTACCTCCCTGAGAAAAGGAAGAAATACTATACGTACCGCACCGGGTAACCATTCAGTGTTGATGAGATAAACACTCTCCACCCCTCTGGATATCCGCTTTCGCCGGTATGACGGTGGTTGTGTGTTAATGAACTCTAAGCAGTTACAGCAATGGAGTCACGCTTGACACGGACATGCGTCCTCAAATAGCATGAATTTAAGTGAAGTCGTGCTCAGGAGGGATGTTGTGAAGAAAATGTACAATCTTCTGACAAGGTTCACGACGAATAAACTCGCAATTGGCGGCCTCGTTTTCATGGTCGCGTATATGATCAGAAGCGGGAGTGCAGGCTGTCCTCTCTGCGGCAATCAGGGGCTTCATCCTTGGGAGTGGGGCGGCTTCGTCGGCCTCTAGTCCCCACTCGGACCAGGCTGCCAAGAGCACGCCATTCTTTACCTAGCCGTTGTTTGGCTTTCACACTTCCCCTGCAATCAGCGCCATAATGGGTGTGGGAGAGTGCGACAAGACAGTCCCCGTGTGGCCGTTCGCGCAATTGACATGATATGGAGCGTTTGTTACCGTACAATCAGAGAAGGCCAAAGTGTGAATATCGCGTGAATGTTCCTATCAAGGTGTGAATCCCCAATTCTATGAACGTTTCGCTCAACTCCCGTCCCAACCTGATGGCCGTCCTGGAAGACCAGGGATACCGAACTACAGCACCGCGAAGGGCGATCGTAGATCTTCTCGAACGAAAGCAAGAGGGATTCACGGCCGAAGAGATCAGTGAAGAGCTTCCGACCGTCGGCCGGGCCACGGTGTACCGGACCATCAAACTGCTTCTGAAAGCCGGCGTCATCTGCAAGCTGGCAATGATGGACGGCGCCCCCATGTACAGTCTCTCTAGGATTGAGCACCACCACCACACCGTCTGCATCAAGTGCGGCAATGTCGGTGAGTTCCGAGCGGCAACGGTGGAACGGCTGCTCCGGGCCATCGGAGGCGACATCCCCGGTGAGATCGTTGGGCACCGCATGGAGTTCTACGTTACCTGCGATCGCTGCCTCGATAACGTCAGCGTTTAGGGTCTCCATTCCCCTCAATCTACGAACGACTTTGAGTCGATTCAACACTTGGTATAAAACCTCACTACATGGTAGAGTGAGCGAACCTTGTGACCACTCGGTCAGGGCGATTCGACCGATAAGCATAGCCCCGAACTACGCAGTGCACCAAGTTCAGGAGTGGAAAGGCAATGCAATTGAGACTGAATGCCATTAAAGGACTGACAGTCAACCCGTTCATCGGAATAATTATTATCGGGGTCGCTCTCATGCTGTCTGTCGCGGCGTGCTCATCGGACGATGAGGACTCCGAGCCGGCACAGACCACTCAATCCCAAACAAGCCCTGCTCCTCCCGCGGCGCCATCCGACAAGCCCCCAATCGAGGTGGTAACGACATCCAACATCGTTGCCGACTGGGTGGAAAACGTGGGCGGCGACGGCGTAGAGGTGTTCAGCCTTCTGCCGATAGGCGGCGATCCGCACACGTTCCAGCCGGGCGCCAGAGACGTGGCGAGGATCACCGACGCCGACGTTGTGCTCAGCATAGGACTCGGCATGGAGGGAGGGTGGTTACACGACCTTCTGGAGAACGCCGCGGCGGATCCTGAGTCCATCGTCGAGACGGGTGAAATCGTCGATCCGATAGAGTTCGCCGAAGGCCACGCCGACGAGGTCGAGCTGCTGGAAGAGATCAGCCATGTGGTGCATGAAGTGGAAGACGGCGAGATCGACGCGATGAAGGGCCTCAAGGAAATCGAGGAACTGCTTGAGGCAGCCGAAGAAGGTCACCATCATGAGGGTGAAGAGGAAGAGAAGAAGGACGAGGACCACGAGGGTGAAGAAGAGGAAGACGAGGGCCACCATCACGAGGACGAAGAAGAACACCACCATGAGGGCGAGGAAGAGTTGCCCGCAATGGTCATGGAAATAATCGAACAGGTCGAAACCGGCGACTTGAAGGCCGAAGACGCGATAGAGGCGATCGAAGGTCTTACCGAAGAAGGTGAGCACGATCATGCGGACCACGGTCACGGCCTGGAAGACCCCCACTACTGGTTCGACCCCGTTCGCGTGAAGCTCGTGGTCAATGACATTGCCGCCCGTCTCTCCGTACTCGATCCGGACCGCGGCGATATGTTCTGGGCCAACGCCACCGCCTACAACGCTAAACTGGACGAGTTGCACTCATGGACGGAGCAACAGGTCAGCGCGGTACCGGAGGAAAATAGACTCCTCGTAACTTCCCACGACAGCTTCGGGTACTTCGCCAACCTGTACGGGTTCGAGGTCATCGGGGTCGTCCTTTCGATCACGACGGACGTTGAGCCGTCGGCGGGAGATCTCGCGGACCTGGTGGAAGAAGTCAAGGAGGAAGGCGTCCCGGTGGTGTTCGGCGAGACGACGGTCAGCGAGCGCTTGGCCAGCGCCGTGGCGAAGGAATCGGGCGCTGAACTGGTCAGGCTCTACTCCGGCTCACTCGGTCCCGACGGGAGCGGAGCGGAAACGTACATCGGCATGATTCGCACCAACGTCGAGCGAATAGTCGAGGGGCTAAAGTAGACGCCGTATCACCAACACAATAATGTGGTAGTATCCGGGCGCGCCGGGTGCAGAGGGTCTCTGCACCCGGATGCTTAATGGACTGGGAATTACCATGAGCATCTCCGAACCCAGTATTACCGTTGAGGATGTGAGCGTCGAGCGTGGCGGACACGTCGCGCTAACCGGCATCACCTTCGATGTCGGTCCCGGCACCTTGATGGGCATTCTGGGGCCGAACGGCGCTGGCAAGAGCACACTTTTCGATGCCATTGCGGGTCTGCTGCCGGTAGCGAACGGCTCGCTGAACGTGCGGGGCATCGAGAGAAACGGGGCGCTGGCGTACGTCCCACAGCGCGACAGCATCAACTGGCGCTTCCCCGCCACCATCCATGACGTGGTCATGATGGGACGCGGCAACAACATCGGCTGGTTCCGACGCCCCAGCAGGCAAGATAAGGAGATGGTCCGGGATTGCCTGGAACGGGTGAATCTCTGGGATGAGCGCACTGCCCTCGTAGACCGGTTGTCGGGCGGTCAACGACAGCGAGTCTTCATAGCCCGCGCGCTAGCCCAAGAGGCCAGCATCATCCTGATGGACGAGGCCTTCAGCGGCGTCGACCTCGCGGCGCAGGAGGACATCATCGTCGTCCTCCAGTCCCTCCGTAACGAGGGCAAGATCGTCATCATCTCGACTCACGATCTGACCAACATCGCCGAGCGCTTCGACCGGATTCTCTGTATCAATCACCACATGTGCGCATACGGCCCACCGGAGGAGGCGTTCACCCCCGAGGTGCTGGAGGAGCTCTACGGTTCGCACGGGCTCGAGTTCGCCCACCACCACGTCGATCCGCATGACCATGACGAGCACAACGGACACGAGCACTGATGCCCGACATAGCTGAGCTTTTCTTCGCGCCTCTGCGGTACGACTTCATGCAGCGGGCGCTGATCGTGTCCATCCTCGTCGGCGTCATGTGTCCTGTCATCGGAGCGTATGTGGTCGCGCGCGGACGGGCATTCATGGGAGACGCCCTCGCCCATTCCGTCCTGCCGGGTATGGGAGTCGGTCTGTTGGCAACCGGCACCGCGCTTATTGCCGCCGTACCGACCGGCGTCGCAATCGCTCTGCTCATGGGCTTCATCAGCCGGCGCACGGGCAGCAGCGAGGACACGTCCATCGGCATCGTCTTCGCGGGTATGTTCGCGCTCGGACTCGTGATGCTCTCCAGCCCCTTCTACATCAACACCTTCCTCGAACTTCGCAACACCCAAGCTCCAAATATCGAGGACCTTCTGATTGGGGAAATACTGGGAGTAAGCGAGGGTGAGGTATATCTGTCCTTGGGGCTGGCGGTGCTGGTGATTGCCGGGCTGTACGTCTTCCACCGTCACCTCGTGTACACGACTTTCGACCCGGTCGGCGCAGAGGTGGTGGGCATCAAGGTCCGCTTCATCGAATACGTCCTGCTCGCCCTCCTCGCTCTGGTCATCGTCATCAGCATCCAGGCAGCAGGAATCGTCCTCGTCATGGCTATGCTCATCACGCCGGCGGCGACCGGGTTCCTCCTCGCGAGGCGATTCGTCGGGGTCATGCTCGTAGGCGCGTTGATCGGCGTCCTCTCTGCGATCGTCGGAATGTACCTGTCATTCCACGCTAACATGCCAACGGGGCCCATCATGGCCCTCGTGGCGACAGCGATATTCGGTCTTACGGCAGCCAAGGGCGAGTGGACGAAGAGGAGCGCCGACTAACACCGTCGGCCTTTCTCGCGCAGTGGCGTTACCTTCTCGGTTCACCCCGCCCCATCAGGACAGCTTGTCACGCTGGCACGAGCCGGTCGAGGTGCGAACGCAGGTCGCAGGGCAACTCCGCACTGAACCGAACAGTCTCGCCGCTTGCCGGATGTATGAATCCCAGCCGGAAGGCATGAAGGAACTGGCGTGACAGTCCCTCAGCAGGACGCCCGTACGTCGTATCCGCCACGACCGGATGCCCGACCGACGAGAGGTGAACCCGGATCTGGTGTGTGCGGCCGGTCCGAGGACGCGCCTCGACGAGGGTTGACCGACTGTACGATGTCACGATCCGGTACCGTGTGATCGCAGGGCGGCCTGTGGAGACGATGGCCATTCGCTGCCGGTCGTGCGGGTGTCTGCCGATTGGAGCGTCTATATCGGCTTCCGGCGGACTCGGATGGCCGACGACGAGCGCGAGGTAGACCTTGCTCACTTCCCTGCTCTTGAACTGGTCGGACAGGTGCGCGTGGGCTCGCTCGTTCTTGGCGACGACGATCAGGCCCGACGTGTCCTTATCGAGACGGTGTACGATTCCCGGACGGCGCTCGCCGCCGATGCCCTCGATGTCTGGAGCATGGGCGAGGATGGCATTGGCGAGGGTGTGATCTTCATTTCCCGGCGCCGGATGTACGGTCATACCGGCGGGCTTGTCGATGACGATGAGGTCTTCGTCCTCGAACACGACGGAGAGCGGAACTTCCCACGGATGGAGCTCAGCACTGGAGGGCGGCGGGACTCCGAGGGTGACTGTCTGACCGGCGGCAAGCCGCGTCGAGGCTTTGCCGGGACGACCGTCCACGGTCACGTGCCCATCGTCGATCAGCTTGCGAATTCGGGAGCGGGAAAGGTCGGGAGACTGTTCCGCTAGGAAAACATCGAGGCGTTCTCCGCCAGTCTCGACAAGATACTCGACTCGGTCATTCATCCTGCGCCGAGGCCGGAATGGAGGCCTGAGGGTCTTGGGACTCGTTCTCCGGTGTCGCGGGGGCGGTTTGCCGTTCTTCCGTCGACTCCTTGGTCAGGAGGAAGACCGCCATGAGGATGAATATCCCGACGACGATCGAGGAGTCCGCGAGGTTGAAGATCGGCCACGGGCCAACGTCGATGAAGTCAACGACCTTGCCGTTGAGCACCCGGTCGATGAGGTTGCCGAACGCTCCTCCCAGTTGGAGGCCGATGGCGAACCGCAGCAGCAAGCTCGGCATGGCGTGAGCGCGGTAGAAGTAGAACAGGAACCCGATGGCCACCAGCGACACGACGATGAGTAGCGTCGTGTGGTTGGGGAAGAGGCCGAAGGCGGTGCCGGAGTTCGTCCCGTACGTGATGCGGAAGAACCCCTCGCTCGGCCACGACTCACCTAGGTCCAACCACGAGGTTATGAGCCTCTTCGACACCTGATCGAGTACGAAAGCGCCGACCACGGTACCGATGAGTATCTTGTCGCGGAATAGCGAGGTGGGGCCGCTACCGGATTGGCTATCGGCCTGCGTGCTCGTTTCTTGCGTGGGCGGTTCGTGACTGTCGGTCAGCATGAGGGATGGTTGCGGTGCTGTGTGTTCTTTTGGGGTGGTCGATTTGCGGGGCGGAGGGTTGACTTCGGAATTTCAAGGTATCACGCGGGGGGACGGGTGGCAACAACCAAGGTGGTCCCATTGCGCGAAACCGGCCTAGATGGAGCCCGCCAAACCACGCCTCTGGACTCCCAACCGAATCTCATTGACCCTCGCGTGGCAAAACTGCTAGGATATGTTCGAGATTGATGAACACGCGCCTCGGATAACCTCTCCAACTATGCACATACCTCGATTCATGCTGCTCATCGTCGCCGTCGTGACGATGCTCGCAGCCTGTACCGCCAGCGAAACGTCGGAATTCAAAGCTGAAGGCATCTCTCCCCCCATCCCGATGGCCGCAAGTGTGGAACTGCAGGACACCGTGGCCGAGGCCATAGGCGCTCCCCCTCCTGATACGGGCCTGGCGGAAATTGATTTCTCCGATCCGGTCGCGGCGGGCGAGATCGTAGCTGAGCGAAACGCGTGCAGTGCCTGCCACTCGATCGACGGCACGAAGCTCGTCGGTCCCAGTTGGCTGGGCCTCTTCGGGCGCACCGAGGCGATGACTGACGGTTCTTCTCTGGTCGTCGACGAAGCGTACATAGCCGAGTCGATTCGCAACCCGTCGCTGAAAATCGTGGCCGGCTACGACAACGCCATGACGCCGTACGATTTCCTCTCCGACGACGAGATAAACGCACTGGTCGAGTACATCAAGACGATCCAGTGACTCCGGGCGGGGCTGCAGGTTGGCTCGATTCAGTGGGCGGCCCGGAACTCGATGCAGATTCTTCACACACCTCTTGCATTGCTGGTTGTTCGTGCAGCCTCGCAGCAATCGGCATCCGGTTGGGCCATGACATTCCTTCGACACATGGAATATTATTGGCGACACTGAGAGACACCTCATGTCATTCCTGATGCCATGTCCAGGCTGCGGTGAGCGCGACGTGCACGAGTTCCGGCACGGCGGAGAGATATCGTCGCTCTCGCAGCGCAGGTCGATGAATGACTCCGACGAGAACCTTACGCGATACTTCTACTTCACCAAAAACATCGCGGGCGAGACCACCGAGTGGTGGTATCACTCGTACGGATGCCGGAAGTGGTTCGTGGCCCACCGCGACACGGTTACCAACCGCATCGCCAAGACCGAGTGGCCGCAGAAACGGCCCCGTCAGCAATGACTACCGACCGTCGTTCTTCCCGCCTGAGCCCCTCGCCCATCGAGCTAATCGACCGCTCCAAGAAGGTCGAGTTCGAGTTCAACGGAAGGCTGATTCACGCCTACGAGGGCGACACCATCGGCTCCGCGCTGTACGCATCCGGCGTCCGCATCTTCTCACGCAGCTTCAAGTTCCACCGCGTGCGGGGAATGCTGTGCGTCTCCGGCAACTGCCCGAACTGCCTTATGACCGTCGACGGCGTACCAAACGTCCGGGCGTGCGTCCGGCGCGTGGAACAGGGAATGAAGGTCAAGGGACAGAACGCCTGGCCTGGCCTCGAGCGAGACCTGCTCTCTATCATCGACCGCTTTCGCTGGGCGCTGCCCATCGGGTTCTACTACAAGGGCCTGTACCGCCCCAGAGCCCTGTGGGACTTCTCGGCTTCCCTCATCCGGCGGTTGGCAGGGCTGGGGAGCGTCAATCTCGATGCGGAAAGCCGTCCAGTTGAACACCGCACGTATGCCCATGCCGGCGTCGCCGTTGTTGGGGGGGGCGTCGCGGGGATGTCGGCCGCGCTGGAAGCTGCAAGCAATGGCGCTCACGTCACCCTCGTAGACGATCAGCCGACGCTCGGAGGCAAATTCCGGTATGGCTCTCGACACGAGATCGTGAACATCAACGACCGAGAATTCGCCGCGCCCGAAGCGGGCCAAGCGCTTGCCGTCCGCGTGACAGAGCATGACCGCATCGACGTTCTCTCCGACTCCACGGTCTTCGGCCACTACGAGGGGAACCTGCTCGGCGTCCGTACACCGCATGGGATCGTGCATCTTCGCGGCCGGCATGTGATCGTTGCGACCGGGGCGCAGGAAGTGCCTCTCACGTTCGAGCGCAACGACCTCTCCGGCGTCATGCTAAGCACGGGGATCCGGCGTCTCATCAACCTCTACGGCGTCAAGCCGGGCAACTCCGCGCTCGTGGTGACGACCAACGACGAGGGGTACTACGCCGCCCTCGACATGCTCGAAGCGGGCATGAGAATTGTCGCCCTCGCCGATACTCGCCCGGAGTTCCGCCGCGATCTCGACGCCGCTACAACCCTCAAGTCCATGGGCGTGCTGATTCTCCCCAACAATGCCATGGTCAGGGCGGAGGGCACGCGAACCGTGATCGGGGGTATCGTCGGTGAGATCGGGCCGAACGGAACGACCGGCAACGAGCGCCAGTTCGACTGCGACACCATCGCCATGAGCGGCGGCTTTCAGCCGTCGTCCGCGCTGCTCCACCAAGCAGGAGCAACGTTCATGCGCGACTTCGACGTGGACGCGGACATACCCGTGGATCTGCCGGAGTACGTCCACGCGGCGGGCGACGTGACCGCCATTCACGACCCGAACGTGTCCGCCCTGCAGGGGAGACTCGCGGGCATTGAAGCATCGTCGGCCATCAGGCCCTCCGCGAATGGTACCGAGCGTTCGACCATCAAACAATCACTGAGGGAGAGCATATCCTCATACCGACGCCGGGTGCTCATCACACCGGCCCCGGTCGATCTCGCGGCGGGACCGCGCCAGTTCGTCTGCTACTGTGAGGACGTGCTGGCCAAGGACGTGGTACAGGGCGTGGACGAGGGCTTCCGTGACGTTCAGATGCTCAAGCGGTACAGCACGGTCACAATGGGGCCGTGCCAGGGGAAGATGTGTCACAAGCGGTTTGCGGAGATCTTGTCCCAAGAGACGGACACGCCGCTCACGGAGGTCGGCTCGACTACCTCCCGCCCACCTGTCCAGCCGCTCACATTGGGCGAACTGGCCGGGCCGATGCACATGGCATTCAAACGAACGCCCATCCACCAGCGACATCTTCAGGCGAACGCCAAGATGGCTGAGTCGGGAGGCTGGCACCGTCCCCACAGCTACGGCGACCCACAGGAGGAGGCCAAGGCCGTCCGGCAGAGCGTCGGGATCATCGACGTGGGGACGCTGGGCAAGCTCGACGTTCAGGGGAAGGACGCTCCGGAGCTTCTCGACTTCGTGTACACGCACCGCTTCTCAGACCTGCGCCCCGGGCGCGTCCGATACAGCGTGCTCACGGGCGACAACGGTACTATCATGGACGACGGCACGGTCGCGCGTCTGGCTGACGACCACTACTATGTCACGACATCCACGGCCAACGTCGATACGGTCGAGCAGTGGTTCCAATGGTGGATGGCCGACCGCGAGATGCGCGCTTATGTCACGAACGTCACGTCGGGGTACTCGGTCATCAACATCGCCGGGCCGAACGCGCGAGCCACGCTCTCGAAGCTGACGAACATTGACCTCTCTCCCTCGAAGTTCCGCTACATGCGGGTGAAGCGCGGTGACGTGGCAGAAGTGCCCGCCATCCTGCTGAAGATTGGCTTCGTCGGCGAGTCCGGGTGGGAGGTGCACTGCCCGGCGGAGTATGGGGAGCACATGTGGGACGCCCTGCTGTCCGCCGGTGACGAGTTCGATATCCGACCGTTCGGGGTCGAGGCCCAGCGCATCCTCCGGCTTGAGAAGATGCACATCATCCCAAGCCAGGACACCGATCTGCTCACGACCCCATTCGACGTGGGCGCGGACTGGGTGGTCAAGTTCGACAAGGGCGACTTTGTAGGCGCCGGTGGACTGAGACTCGCCAGAGATCAAAGGGACCGCGACAAGCTGGTGGGGTTCGTCATGAGCGACGGCGTGGTGCCTCACGACGGAGACTCGGTCGTGGACGAGGAGAACTGGCCCATTGGCCGGATCACCAGCTCTCGGCTCAGCCCCACCATGGGCAAGGGATTCGGCTACGCGCGCGTCCCCGCTCATCTCGCCGATGAGGGCGAGACTATCAGAATTTGGACCGAGGGAAGCGCCCATGATGCAACGGTGACGCTCACTCCCTTCTACGATCCGGAAGGCAAGAGGCTTCGCGAGTGATGATGCAGACCCAGCGACCATCCGCCAGAAGCGCCATGCACTATCGGCACCTCGAAATCGGGGCCGAGATGGTAGAGCACGAGGGCTGGGCGCTACCGGCGCGATACACGGACGCCGAAAAGGAGGCGACCCGGGTCCGAGAGGGCGTCGGAATTACCGATATCAGTCACATCGGCAAGATTCGCTTGCAAGGGGAGACGGTCGATGAAGCTCTCCGTGAGGCTCTCCCCGACTACAAGGCCACGCCGGTCGGTTCGGTAACTATATCCGGTGACACGGTGGTAGCGCGCCTGGCCAACGACGACTGCCTGATCCTGACGGGACAGGCAAGCGTCGACTACGTTCTTGATTCCCTGCGACTCGACGGCTACGCGCATCCTGTCAACGTGACCTCCGTTCTCGCCGCTGTGCGGATAATAGGGCCAAACATCTCGCAAGTTCTCGCGGGCGTGTCCGATCTCGACTTAGCTCCGCTGTACTTCCCGAACCTCTCCTGTGCGCAGGGCATGGTCGCCGAGATACACGGCACGATAATCCGCAGGGATATTGGTGGACTTCCAGTGTACGACTTGCTCTTCGGCCGTGACTATGGCGACCACATGTGGGAGTCACTCATGGATGCGGGCGAACCACACGGACTGACGCCGATTGGGTTGGAAGCGATGTCGCTTCTAAACGGTGAATCCTGATGGTGCTCCAAGTACTCAGGAAGGAAAAGTTCTGGCGGCAAGCCGTGCTTGCGCCGCACTACGACGTGGTCGTCATCGGCGGTGGCGTGCATGGTCTCTCGACGGCGTATCACCTAGCCAAGCTCGGCGTTAAGCGGGTGGCAGTGCTTGACAAGAGCTACCTCGGCGCGGGAGCAAGCGGACGCAACACGGCCATCATCCGGTCGAACTATCTCACGCCCGACGGCATCGCCTTCATGAACGCGAGCCTGAAGCTCTACGAGCAGCTTGCGGCGGAGCTCAACCTGAACGTTCTGTTCAGCCAGATTGGACGGCTGGACATTGCGCACACGGAGTCCACCCTGTTCTGGCTGCGGCAGCGAGTCGAGTACAACCGGCTGATGAGAGTGGACAGCCGCCTCATTGAGCCAGATGGCGTCAAGCGGCTCGTCCCACAGATCGACCTACGCGAGGGAAAGCCATTTCCGATCGTCGGGGCACTACACCACCCGCCCGCAGGAGTCGCCCGGCACGACGGAGTCGTCTGGGGCTACGCCCGCGCTGCAGACCGTCTCGGCGTCGAGCTGCACCCCTTCACCGAGGTCACGGGAATCACGCGTGAGAACGGGAGGATCACCGGCGTGGAGACCGCCAAGGGCCGCGTGGGAGCGGATGTCGTCGTCAGCGCGACCGCAGGATGGACATCGACCATTACTCATATGCTGGACATTGACGTGCCGATCCTCACCTACCCGCTCCAAGCCTTCGTCACTGAGCCGCTCAAGCCATTCATGCACACGACCATCTCGTCCGGCGAGCTTCACACGTACGTCTACCAGACTGAGCGTGGCGAGTTCGTCATCGGAGGGGGTGTCGACCACTATCCTACATATTCGCACAAATCGACGCTGCAGATGCTGGAAGAACTGGCCGCCAACGCCATTCGACTCCTGCCCAAGCTTCGCGACGTGAAGGTGCTCCGCCAGTGGACGGGCATCTGCGACATGACGCCCGACTTCGCGCCCATCATCGGTCCAGTGGACGGCGTCGACGGTTTCATCCTCAACTGCGGCTGGGGCACGTGGGGATTCAAAGCCGCGCCGATTTCGGGCAAGATGACGGCAGAGCTCATCACCACCGGCGAGACGCCCGACCTGATACGGTCATTCGACCTTAACCGCTTCCACGAAGGACGGCTCATCAACGAGCGCGCCGCCGCCATTGCGGCAGCGATGCACTAGGTAGTGGCGCTCAGTCCTTGCGTCTGGGAGTGGGGACAGCCGTCATACCAGCGAAGAGTCTGCCCCGTAAACCGATACGAGACCGGTATCCAGTGAGTTTAGCCGGTAAGCATCTATTCGGCCGCCTGTCGTTCACCAGGAGACTCGACACGTAGCGTAATGACATCTGTGCCGGAGTATTGTTGGTGGTTCACGGATGAGGCGTAGTTCTGCAACAGTCGCAGTGATATCTCATGCTCTGCGGGGGTCTCAATTTCAAGCTCCTGGAGCTGGCGTACCTGGTCCTCGATGTTCTCCTGGTTTCCACCGCCTATGAACTCCAGGTCCGCCACCGGACCATCGCTGGACGCCAGGACTATCAGCTGTCGCCCATCCTCCTCACCTTCAGCTTCGTCTTCATCCAAATCAAGATCAAACGACTCCAAATCCAGCGGCGCAAGTGTCAGCAGAGTCTCTTCGGCAACCGCGCTGAGCTTGTCCTTCATCTCGGTGCCCCAGCCCCTGCTGTCGGCGAATTTCGCGATGAACTCTTGAAGTTCCGGCAGTGAGTCGATGTGGAGTCTCGATTGGAACCGCATACGACGCGGGTTGGTGAGCTCCAGATAGACGATCATCAGCACAGCCGCGAACCCTCCGGTAGTTATCCCGCTCTTGAAGAGCGCTCCCCAAACAGGGCCTATGTCCGGAAGATGAAATAGACCGAACTGAAATGACGCGCCAATCCAGAAACAGACCCCCGCGACCGCAATCTTCTGCCGGTCTTGCTCGCCCTGAAAGACCGTCCTCGCGCCGTCGACGAGAAGGCTTCCCGTCACCATGATGAGATAGCCCGTCATCACGGGACCGGGTATGGTGGCGATCAGGCCGGACACCTTCGGGAGGAACGCCATCACCAGCAGAATGCCACCGATGAAGTACCCAACTCTACGGGATGCGACACCGGTGGTCTGGATGAATGAAGCGCCAGCCGGATTAACGACGTTGGGCACCGTGCCTCCAATTCCGGCAAGCAGGTTGCTCACGCCTCCCCCCGCCAGGGCTCTCTGCACTTCTCGGAAGTCTATGGCTCTTTCCTCACGCCAAGCGACCCTCTGGTTAGTGATAGAGGACCCATTCACCTGAATGGAGTTGATCAGGCCGAGGAACAGGAACGACGGGAGCAGCGTCCAGAAGTGGATTCCAAAGTCGAGACCCAAGTCCGGCACCTCACTCGGAAGCCCGATCCATGGGGCATCGATCACCCTGTCGAACTCGTAGATTCCCAAGGCGAAGGCAACGATGCAGCCACCGAGTATCCCGATCAACGGTCCCCAGAGACGCAGCGTGGCTGATCCGCGAAGCATGAGCGCCGCGACGATAACCGTGGTGGCCAACGCCGTCAGGGGCGCCTCTTCCGGATTCACCATCGATGCCTTGTCCAGCAAATCGAAGACGACGGAAGCCAGGGTGATGGAGAGTATCATCATTATCGTCCCGCCCACTATCGGGGTGACGATGCGCCTCAGAAGGAACAGCCACTTGGAGATGACGATCTGGATTATTGCCGCGACGATCACCAGGGTCACCAGGGTTGTCGGCCCTCCGTCCACCACCGCCGTTATACAAAACGGGATGGCGAAAGCCGCAGTGAACATCGGAAGAACGGCTCCGGCGCCAACCGGCCCGAGCCTGCGCACCTGGATCAGCGTTGAAAGGCCAACGACCACCAAGGAGGCAAAGACCATCCAGGTCACATAGGACTCGCCTATATCCGATGCGCTGGCGACAATTACCGGAGTCACCAGCAGCGTTGCCGAGGCTATCAGGCTGAATTGCAAACCATAGCCCAGCGAGGCCGGATAGGACGGACTCTCGTGTGCTTCGTAACGGGGGCTTCCAGAAGATGTCGTCGCCAAAATGGTCTCCGGGACCCGAAAGCGTGGTGGGCATTAAGGCCCGATACACAATACCACAATTGTGCATCGGGTTGGCCTATCGGCAAGGCGCTAACGCAAGGGGATATCGCACCCTCGAAACCATTTCGCCAGTACTGTCAGTCGGCTGCGACCTCGTTGAGGTGCCCGGTCTCGCAGTCGAAGACAAAGCCGCGAACTTGGTCCTTCGAGGGTATGAAGGGACTGACCTTGATACGGGCAATGGACTGACGCACGTCCTGATCCAGGTCTCCAAACGCCTCCAGCGCGAAGGACGGGCGGAGCCCCGTTTCGTCTTCGATCTCGTCTTTGGCCGCGTCATCGCGGAAGGTCATCATGCCGCAATCCGAGTGATGGATGAGCATGATCTCGCGGGTGCCCAAGAAACGCTGAGAAATCACCAGCGAGCGGATGGCGTCATCGCTGACAACTCCTCCGGCATTCCGTATCACGTGCGCGTCCCCTTCCTTGAGACCAAGCACCCTGTACACGTCGAGCCGCGCGTCCATGCAGGCCACGACCGCCAACCCGCGCGCGGGCGCTCCATGAAGGGAACCACCCTCGCCGAAAGCCTCTACGTATTCCACATTATTCTTCAAGACATCATCAATTGCGGACACTGTAGTCTCCTTGAGCGGACGGGGACGGGCACCGTCAGGTCAATCGGCGTGATGGTATCTGCGCACGGCAAGAATGTAAACCACCGCTTGATGATGTCCAGGGGAGTTCCTATTGCCGTCCGGCCCGCGCAACGCGCCGCTGTCAAGGACGATCGACGTGAACCGTAACGATGTCCACGCCGTGGTACTTCTGGTGGCGTACCGAAGAGGCGTAGTGACGCAGCAAGCGGAACGAGATCTCCCGTTCGTCCGCGATGTCGGGCGCTTCTCCGAGATACGCGAGGCGGTCTTCCAGATTCTCGCCCTCCGTTGCCGACACGAACTCCAACTCGGCTCCTCCACCACCCGACCGGGCGGCGACAACCAGGTGTCGGGGTTTGTCCTCCTCCAACACGCCGTCTTCTTCCGACAACAGGCTGGTCAAGGTTTCCTCGCCCACCAGGAGCAGGCGGTCGGTTGATGCCGAGTCCCAACCTGCCTTCGAGGCAAACCCCCTGAGGAACTCGCTCAGCTTCGGGAGGGCCTCCGAGTCCAGCGGGACACGGAGACGCCTGCGACGAGGACTCGTCAGTTCCATGAACACCATCATGATGACCGCGACCAGGGCGCCGGACGTCATACCGTTGCCGAGCAGCACGCTCCAAAATCCCTCTCCCAGCAGGTCAGGGAAGATCCACTGGTTCTGGAACCCCACGCCGACCCAGAAAGCCACTCCCGCGACTGCCGCCTTCCGGTGGTCCACACCGTCCTGGATGATGATCTTCATGCCCTGTACGAAGAGTAGCGCCAGAAGAACGGTGAGGTAGGCGGCCGCAACCGGCGGCGGTATGGCGATCAGCAGGGCGGCGACTTTCGGGAAGAATGCCACCACTACGAAGATGGCCCCGATGATGATCCCGACCCGCCTCGCGCCAATTCCCGTGACCTCGGCCAGCGAGATGCTGGACGAGTACGTAGTGTTCGGCAGCGTTCCCAATATGCCGGACAGAAAGTTGCCCACGCCGTCGGCGTTGAGAGAGCCCTGCACCACCCGGAAGTCAGTCGCGCGCGGCCTGCGCTGTGAGACCCGCTGGATGGCTACCCCGTCGCCGATGGTCTCGATAGCGCCCACAAGGGTAACCACTACGAACGCGGGGAGCAGCGCCCAGAACTCCACATCTGGCGTCACGTCGAAACCCGGCCACGAACCGAATGGCGCGCCCACCCATGACGCATCGAGAATCGGCTGGAGATCGAACAGGCCGAATGGGGCCGACACCGCGCACCCCACCACTATGCCGAGTACGGGCGACCACAGCCGCAATGCGGGCGGAGCGCGGAGCACGAGGGCAGTAACAACGACGATGGTAGCTAGGGCCGCCGCCGGAGCCGCCATCTGCGATGTTCCCTCCGGCACATCCGTCAGTGAGCCGAACACGATGGGCATCACCGTTGCCGTTATCAGCATGATGACCGTGCCCGCAACGACCGGCGTGAATATCCGACGCAGCAGCGACAGCCGGGCAGCCAGCGCGAACTGGAACAGCGACGAAATAATGATGAGGCTCGCCATCGTGGCCGGTCCGCCCTTGACCAGGGCCGCAACGCACACCGCGATGAACGCCCCCGACGTGCCCATGATGAGCACGTGTCCTGCCCCGACTCGACCAACCCGGACGGCCTGGAGAACGGTCGTAACCCCGCTGACAATCAGCGCCGCGAAGACACCCCACGAGATGAATGAGTCCGGCTGCTCGGCGATCCGCGCCACGATGACCACGGTCAAGGCGACGGGGGCCACGATTATCGCGGCCGCCTGCAGACCCGCCCCGACGGCCACCGGCCAAGGAGGGTTCTCGTTCGGTTCGTAGCGGACGTTCTCGTTTATGGGGGACGAAGCCATGAGCTATGCCTTGCCTATTGCTATGTCGGGAGAGTGTTGTGCGACGTTCATTGGTAAAACGCAGTTATGACATACAGTATCATTACACGCTTCCATTCAATGCGAACAGGATACTCGCAAGTTTTGGATTATAGCAGTCCTTGACGGCCAGTCAATCCGAATGGAGTGCAACAACAACCCCGGCGGCCGATTGCTCGACCGCCGGGGTCCGTTTGTAGCTCCTAAGGCGGGCTTTCAGCTAGCAGAAGGACAGACCCGAACTGCCCGCCAGTCGGAGGTCGTCAGCGTCGGTGGCTCCCGACAGTTGGGCCGGCACGCATCCGGTCAACCCGGTGTTGCCGCGGACCTCGCTGATCACCACGCCGTTCTCGTCCTTCACCTGTGTACCGCCGATCCGCAGGCGCGTCAGGGTGTTACGCAGGTTGCCCAACTCAAGGGGAATGTCTCCGCTCAGGTTGTTGGCGCGCAGGTTCAGATCCCTGAGTCTCGGCATCCCGCCCAGGGACGCTGGAATCGACCCGGTCAGCTGGTTCCCCGACAGCCACATCTGTAGCAGGCTGCTGAGGTTGCCCAACTCGGACGGGATCGTGCCCGTCAGCTGGTTGTTGTGCAGCCTCAGTTGCTGCAGGCTGCTGAGGTTGCCCAGCTCGGACGGGATCGCACCCGTGAGCTGGTTGTCGCGCAGGTTCAACGTACGGAGGCTGGTCATCCCGCCAAGCTCGGACGGGATTTCCCCGTTCAGGTTGTTTCTGTCGAGCCAGAGCCGGATCACCCCTGTATTCCGTCCCAAGTTCGCCGGGATTGCACCCGTCAACTCGTTGTCGTGCAGGTACAGGATGGCCGGGCCGTCCATGTTGCCGAACCACGCGGGAACACCCCCGCCCAGGTTGTTGCTCTGGAGCTTCAGCAGACTCAGGCTCGTCATGCCGGTCAGGTTCGGTACGCTCCGCGTGCCATTGTCGCCGAGATTGTTGCCCCAGAGGCTCAACTGCTCGAGGCTGCTCATCGAGTTCAGCCACGTCGGAACCCCGCCGCTCAGGTTCATGTTGCTGCCCGACAGCCACAGCATCTTCAGGCTGCGCAGACTGCTTAGGTTCGGAATCGGCCCGCTCAGGCGGTTGTTGTGGAGCAGGAGCCGCTCCAGCCTGGTCAGGTTGTTAAGCTCCGACGGGATGCTGCCACTCAGGTTGTTCGAGCGGAGGTTCAGCCACCTCAGCATGGGCAGTCGGCCCAGGTCCGCGGGGATCGTCCCGTCCAGACTCTTGCTAGAGAGGACAAGGAATGTGACCCTCGCCGGACTCCCTCTGAGAGAGACGCCCTCCCACTGATTTATCGGCGTGGCGGGCGACCAGTTCAGCCTCCCCGAGTTGCCCTCCAGAAGGTTCCTCGACGCCATGAGCGCCTCGCAATCCGCCACGAGGCCGGTGTTCGACGCGTCCACCGCGCCGTTCGTCGCGCAGCCATAGCTCACCGGCGCGGCCGTAACCGTGATGGTCACCGCGATCGTGGCGCTTCCGCCGTTGCTGTCCGTAGCCTTCACCGTCACCGAGTACGTCGACTTCGTGTTCGCGTCCAGCGCGGCCGACGTCTGTATCTGGCCGCTCGAAGCAACGATGCCGAACGACGCGGCGTCCGTCCCTTCGAGGGTGTAAGTGATCGTGTCGCCTGTATCGGCGTCCGTCGCCGTGACGGGGCTGCCGACATTCCTGCCCGCCGTGGCGTCGTCGCGCACCGTCCGCGTGGTGCTGGGGGCCTCGCTGAACACGGGCGGGTTGTTCGGCGGCGCGGCGGTGGCCTCGATGGAGACCGTAATCCTCGCCGTGTCCGTTCCGTCGTCGGCCGTGACAATGACCGTGTACGTCGTCCCGACAATCAGCGTAATGCCGGACCTCGTGAGAAGCTGGCCGCTCGTCTCTTCGATGTCGAACAATCCCGCGTCCCGACCTTCGAGGCTGTAGGTGAGCGTGTCGGCCGTATCGGCGTCCGTCGCGGCGACAGGATCGCCGATGTTCGTGCCCGCCGGCGCGGCCGCGCTCACGCTCCGCGTGGCGCTCGTGCCATCGTCGAACACGGGCGGATTGTTCGCGCCCGGCACGTTCGTCGACCCGATACCCGGGTTCGACCACTCGCTCGTGCCCTCCGCGTTTGTCGCCCGCACCTCCACGTCATAGGACGTGCTTGCCGCCAGTCCCTCAATGGTGACCGCCGTGTCCGTGATCGTCGTGTTCGACACCTCGGTCCAGGACCCTCCGGGCTCGCGGTACCGGTAGTCGTAGTCGTTGATTTCTGGGCCGGCGTTCGCCGGGGCTTCCCAGGTCACCTGCAATATCGAGCTGGATACCGCTGTCACCCTCGGCGCGAACGGCGTGTCCGGTGCCTCGTTGTCGACGTCAGTCACCCTGATCGTCACGTTGACCGCGTCGGTCCCGCCCCTTCCGTCACGCACCCGGACGGTCACCGCGTAGCTCGCCTTCTCCTCGTGGTTCAGTTCCGCGCTCGTGCGAATCTGGCCGCCGTCGGAGGTCGACAGGATGTCAAACGAGTCCGCGTCCGCCCCCTCCAAGGTGTAGGTCAGCGTGTCGCCGTCGCGGTCGGTCGCCGAGATCGGCGCGCCCACGTCGGTGTTCGGCGGCGTGTTCTCGGCTACGCTCAGCGAGCGCGATCCGCCCGAGAACGCCGGGTTCCTGTTGGCCACGTCCGGATTCGGCATTCCCGATCCCCAGCGCGACCAGTCATCCGTGCCCTCATCGCTCCTCGCCCGCACCTGAACCTCGTAGCGCGTCCCCGCCTTCAGGTCCGTGATGATCGTGCTCCGGTCCGCGCCGAAGTGGTCCCACCGTAAGGGGCCGCTCCCGACTTCGCGGTAGTGCACGTCGTACCCTGTGATGGCAGGCCCCGTGTTTGCGGGCTCGTCCCACGTGACGCGCACACTGCTCGTCGAGCCGGGTATCCCCGCCACTGTCGGGGCCGCGGGCGGCGACGGTGCCTCGCGGACATCGTCGACCATGATTGTCACCGACTTCGTCGCGACGCTGTTGGCCTTCCTCTGCCTGTCGTCCACCTTCACCGTCACCGAGTAGCTGTCCCTCGTCTCGTGGTCCAGCGGCGACCTCGTCCGGATCTGGCCCGATGAAGAAACGATGGTGAACGAGTCCTTGCCCGGGCCCTCTAGGGTGTAGGTCAGGCTGTTGCTGTCTGCATCCGACGCCGAGATCGCGTTACCGACGTTCTGCCCGGCCCGGGTGTTCTCGTCTACCCTTAGTGTCTCCGCACCACTTGTGTCGAAGGACGGCCTGCTGTTGCTCTGGCCGGTGGTGGCCTTGGCCACGGACGACCAGTTGTCAGCGACATTGTCTGCTGGCTCTCCGTTCTTCGCCCGCACCCGCACCTCATACTGCGTCCTGGGCTTCAGAGGATCTGCGTTAGGGGCTGGGAGTCTCCTGGTTATTTTGGTGCTCGTCTCCGTGCTATCGCTGCCGTCGGAACCGTGGGGCCATAGTTCCCAATTGTCCTGCGAGGTCCCGGCCTTGACCTCGCGGTACCGTATGTCGTAGTCCGTGATGGGGGGCTTGCCCTCGTTCCGCGGCGCGGTCCAGCTCACGTCCAGGCTCTGGCCTGTGTCCTTCGTCGCGGTAACCCTCGGCGCGCCAGGCGCGATAGGAAACTCGTCGACATCGTTCACCGTGATGGTCACGACTGTCAAGACGCTTCCGCCGGCTCGGTCGTCCACCTTCACCCAAACCGTGTAGTTGCAGTTCTCCTGGTGTCCGTTAGCCAGATCCGCGTCGCTGGCGCTGCAGATCGCCTCGGTATTCAGCGCCGACCTCGTCCGTATTTGGCCGGAAGTAGAGACAATCGAGAACAAGGTCTCGTCCGGCCCTCCGAGTTCGTAGGTCAGTACATTAGTGTCCGTGTCGGACGCATCCACGGCAGGGCCGACATTGGTGGACGACTTGTTCTCATCCAAGCTACGTGTGGTAGTGGTTCCGTCAGTGAACACAGGCGGATCGTTGGTGCCCTTGTTGGTCTTCACCGTCTCCACACCCGACCAATTGCTTGTGCCCTCTTCATTCCTCGCCCGCACCTGCACAGAGTAGGACGTGTCCTCGTCCAACGCCGTTATGGTGGTGGTGCCCGTTGTTATGGCACTGCAGTTACCGTCTTCTGTGGTGCCCTCGCAGTTATCGTCCAAGAAAGTGCCTCCGCCCTTTCGGTACTGCACGTCATAGCTGGTAATGTCTGGACCCGTGTTCCTGGCGTGCCAAGTCACTAACAGCGTTGTGTTGACGGCGGGCGACGTCACCATCACCGTAGGCACGGACGGAGGCTCGGCCCTATCGCGCAAACCAATCTTCACCGTGATGGTGTCGTCTGCGGCCTCGTCCTTGTCCTCGACCCTGTTGTTGTCCAGGCCGTCCCGGACCTCCACCTTCACCGTGTAGCACCTGTCGGTACCGACTTGTTGCTCAGTCAGCGTACCGCAGGTCCCGAGAGCGCCGAGATCCTCATAGCTATAGGTCTCTCCCGCCTTCGTCTTTATCTCCCCTGTAGTCTCGACGATGGTGAATTTGCTCAACTCTCCCCGGGCATCGGCGGTGTCCGCCGACTCGACCAGCTTGTAAGTCAGCCTGTCGTTGTCTGCGTCGTCGGCGAATATCCTTCCAACAGACTGCCCAGACCGGGGATTCTCGTCTATCGTCCGCCAGATAGTGTAGTTTGTGCCGTCGGAACTGCGCTCGCTGCCGGTGCCGGTGCCGGGCCTGTCGTCGAATATCGGCTCTTGGTTGGCCCTGTTGGTCCTCCCATTGCCCGTTCCCGACCAGGCGCTTGCGCGCTCGGGGTTGGTTGCCTTTATACGCACCTCGTAGGTAGTGTTGTGATCGAGGTCTACAATAGTGACTTTGGTGCCGGTTACTCCTTGGCAGTTATCGGCACCTGTCGCGCCACAGTTGTCGTCTGAGAATGGGTCGGTGCCCTTGCGGTACTGCACGTCATAGCCAGTAATGGCGGGACCCATGTTGGCAGGCGCGTTCCAGCTCACGTCGAGGCTCGTGCTCGACTTCTCCGTCGCCCGGACGGTAGGACGGGCCGGTGCGGACGGGGTCTCGGTCCTGTCGTTCACCACGATTGTCACACCAATCGCGTCGCTGCCCCCCGCCCCATCGACGACCGTCACCGTCACGTAGTAGAAGCAGTCAGTATCGTCGGTGTCAGCAGGGTCGTTCTCGACATAGCACCTCGGGTCCTCGTGGTTCAGGGGACTCTTGGTCCGTATCTGACCGGACCTAGTGTTGAAGTTGAACAGATCAGCGTCGGGACCCCCGAGGCTATATGTCAGCGTGGTCGTGTCTCCGTCAGTAGCCGTCACCGGGCTGCCGATGTTCTCCCCTGCGGGGGTGTTCTCTGCCACACTCCGCTCGTCTAAATTGTCTGTAGTTGGTGTGTCATCGTTCAAGACCGGCGGGCTGTTGCTATCCTTGTTAGTAGAGCCGGTCCCCACGAGCGACCAAGGGCCTGTGGCTTCTCCTGTTGCCTGCACCCTCACATCGTAGGACGTATCCACCTCCAGGTCGCTGATAGTATGCGTCCTGGTGGTGCCGTTGTAATTCGCATCTATAAAGGCGGTGTCTGTACTCTTCTTGTACCTGACGTTGTAGTCGGTGATGGCTGTCCCCGTGTTTTCGGGCGGGTGCCAGACCACCTTAAGGCTCGTGGTCGATTCGTCGTCCTGATCGCCATCGTCTACATCCTCCCCCGACACTACCGTCGGCGGGTGTGGCGCGTTCGGAGCCTCGATTACGTTGGTGACCGTTATATCCACCGACTGCGCGACGTTCGTCCCGGTTTCCCCGTCATCCACCCTCACCCTCACCGTGTATGAGCCTTGCGCCTCAGTATTCAGCGGGGCCTTCGTGATGAGCTGCCCGGTCGATGGGTCGATGTCGAACGCTGCGGCGTCAGCGCGGGCCTGTGCAGTGTCGGCGCTGGCTTCGAGGCTGTAGGTCAGCGTGTTGCCGAACTCTTCGGTGGCCTCGTCAGGGTCGGTGGCCGAGATGGGGTCGCCGATGTTGACACCCGGCGGCGTGTTTTCAAACACCGATCGTGAGGTTGTATCGGTGTCCCACGTAGGAGGGTCTGCGTAGACCGGGCTGTCCGCAGGAAGCAGGACTCCCACGAGCAGTGCAAGGGCGAGCGCGAGGGCCGCGGCCATGGTGGTGACGGGTGTGTTGTGTCGCATCGATTCCTCCGTAAGGCTCCGGATGAGGAGGCTTCCTAGCCTTCGGGCGTCCCTGCGCCGAGCGGCAGTCGCCCATTAAGGCCATATAGCACTAGACTACTCCCGCTCACCTACGGTGTGTCAATTGATATAAGGGTGTCAAAATTGGACAAATCTAAAATCTGTGCCAAATTTTTTGGGTGCGGAGGTACCAACATCCGTTCATGGTGAGCCTGTCGAACCATGAAGCGCTCTGCCCCCACTTGACTTGTGAGAACATGCGTACTATACTGGGCGCAGCCGCTCCTGAAAAAACGAACCGTCCGGGCCCGGAAATTGAGGCCCGAACACAAGTTGTCAGGATATGTCAGGAAATGTCCGGAAAAAATTATCCGCCTACTGGCTGCGAGCTGGTTTCTTCGCCCCGCCTTCGCGGGAATGACGGGAGGAGGAAGTGGCGAGGGACTGCCCTTCGACAGGCTCAGGGCGAGCGCGGGCACCGCAGAGGGCGCGGAGAGCGCAGAGGGGGGGAGAAAGGCTGTTTGAACTTGACAATAATCGCGGAAATGCCACAAAATGCCACACCATGCCACAAATTTCGAGATTTTCCCTTCCCTCCCGCAACATCCCCAACCCATAAAATCCCCTCCGCGTCCCCCGCGTTCCTTGCGGTCAACCCTTTTACCCCCTCTCCCGTCGTGGGAGAGAGCTGGGGTGAGGGCATCCATCCCCCTCTCTTCCCTCTGTGCTCTCTGCGTTCTCTGCGGTGAGTCCTATCCCGCCGATGGTATAATCGGCATACGGCCCGAACAAGACGAGGAGTGCGCCCATGACGACCGAGCAGGAGAGACGCGAGCGCTTCGAAGAGACGGTCAGAGAACTGACCGAGTTGAAAACGACCGTCGACAACATGATCCAACATCAGGAGGAACAGCTTGGCCGTTTGCGGAAAATGCGTGATCGTCAGCAAGAACAGCTTGATGACGAGGACTCGGACGAAGACAGCGGGTGAGGGAACCCGGCCGGAACCCCATTTCAATGTAGGATGAATCCGTCATGAAACGACAGCGCACGATCTACTTCAACGACGCACGGCACTACTACCTGTTCGTCTTCGAGCCGCCTATGGCGCTGGAGGACGCGTGGATACCCATCGACGAGTGCGCGGGAACGTCGGTGGACACCTTCATCTACGGCGTGGCGCGCGGCGACGGGCTGTTCTACCCGTCCAAGGTGGGGCTGCGCTTCCGTGACGACACCCAAACGTTCGAGGCCGCGCCCTCCTACCGCGTGTGGAACAACATGCAGAGCCTCATCGACCGGGGCCTCGACCCGCTGACCGTCCTCATCGACAGGGCGCACGAGAAGGGCATGGACTTCTTCGCCAGCCTCCGCATAGCGCCGCAGGGAGCGTCCGACCCGGCCGTGAGCTCCAGGGAGGGCGGCCCGGGCTTCCTCGACGACGATCTGCGGGAGCACAACTTCCTCATCCTCAAGGAACTGGCGCACGACTACCCCACCGACGGCATCGAGCTCGACCTCGCGGCTCCCCCCGGAGGAAGCCCGTTCCTGTTCCGTGACGAGGACGCCGCCGAGGGTATGCCGGTCCTCACCGACTGGGTGCGCCGCGTGGCGGAAATGGCCCGCAGCAGGCCGGGCGAGCGGGCACAGGTGGGAGCAAGGGTCTATCCGACCGAGGAGATCAATGCACGGGTCGGCTACGACGTTCGCACGTGGATCGAGGAGGGTCTCGTCGACTACGTCACGCCCATGATTTACGCCCACATGGTCGTCGATTCCAACATGCCCATCGACTGGCTCGTGGAGGCTACGGAGGGCACGAATACCTCCGTCTACCCCATGCTCGCCCCCTACTATGCGGGAATGGCCCGCCGATACCACACTCGCGAATGGGCCACTCCGGAAATGATGCGCGCGGCGGTCGCCAACTACTGGGACATGGGCGTCGACGGCATGTACACCTTCTTCCTCAAGTGGCCCATCGACGACGCCGGACGGACGGTCCTCGCCGAGATGGGCGACCACGACCTCGTGAAGGACAAGACGAAGCACTACCTCGTCCGCCGGAGGACCGACATGAGCGACACCGTCGGTTACGATCTGCCCCTGCCGCTCGAGATCGCGCACGACGACATCGGTACTTCGCACGACATGGACTTCTACGTCTCAGACGACATGGAGGGCGACGCGGACCGCATCCGCGAGGTGCGCCTCAAGATACTGATCGCCGACCTGCTGGCCGACGACCGGCTGACGATCAAGCTCAACGGGGACTCGCTGGAGAACGAGCTGTGCCGTCGCGCCTACGGGAGCTTCATCGACGCCTACTGGGGCCAGTGGCTGGAGTTCGTGCTGGAAGGCGTCAGGCCCCGCAAGGGCCGGAACGTTCTGTCGATCACGCTTGATGAGAGAGCGAAGGGGGTGATCGGAACGCTCGTGGTAGAGGACGCGGAACTCATCATCGAGCGCCACCCGTTCCCGTCGCGCTTCGGCCCGGGGTGATGAGCGTCATCAGTTCGTCGGATTACGAAAATCCCCTCTTGACAGCCCTCCGTCGAGGGTCATATTATCACTGGCACAATCACATAGAAGCACTGCCCGTTCAGGTGCCCACCCAGGGAGAATAGGGAAGGCGGTGAGAGTCCGCCGCGGTAGCGCCACTGTATGCGGGATTTGGGGCCGAAGCCCACTGTCGAGCACTCGATGGGAAGGGCGAGGCGAAGAGAATCCATCCGCGAGCCAGGAGACCTGCCTGAACGGAAGGTGACCGCTCTCCGCCTTAGAGAGGGTCCCTCGGTCGTCGGGCATATGTCCCGAACGGAGCGAAGCAAAGACCTCATGCGGAGAGCCGCGGAGGTCTTTTTTGTTGAGGACGGCGAGCATAACGGCGCTGCGGGGCTATCGACAGTCGGGCGTCTCCACCCGGTTGGCCGTTGGCTCATCCGCCCTGCTGTTGCTTATTCTGGCAACCGCACTCATCTCACTGAGTCTCGGGCCGGTTAACATACCCGCAAGTCATGTCGCCTCCATTCTGCTGTCATACTTCGGCCTCAATCTGGCCGATTTCGGACGTACCGAGCAGCTCGTCATCGAGCAGATCAGGCTTCCCAGGATCGTCGTAGGCGCTTCGGTTGGGATGGCCTTGGGGGTGGCAGGAGCCACTATGCAGGGCCTCTTCCGCAACCCCATGGCGGATCCCGGCATCATCGGCGTCTCCGCGGGCGGAGCGGTGGGCGCGGTCGTCGCCATCGCCACGGGCCTGACAGGCTTGTTCTTCCTCGCTCTCCCCACCTTCGCCTTCGTGGGCGCCATAGCGGCCTCGTTCCTTGTGTACGGCATAGCAGCGGTCGGCGGGCGCTTCTCTATGGCCACCCTCCTGCTCGCGGGAGTGGCGGTCAACGCATTCCTCGGCGCGGTCGTCTCCGCGATCATCATCCTCCTACCTGACAACGAGGCGCTCCGCGAGATACTCTTCTGGCTTGCCGGAGGACTCGACTCGCGCTCCTGGGAGCACGTCCGCATCTCCGCGCCGCTCATCCTCGGCGCTACCGCCGTGATCGTACTCATGGCACGCGATCTGAACCTGCTCATGCTGGGCGACGACGAGGCCCGTTCCATGGGCGTCCGGGTGGGCATGGCCCGTCCGGTCCTCCTGGCGGCGGCGGCCCTGGGGACGGGGGCGGCCGTGGCGGTTAGCGGCACCATCGCCTTCGTCGGCCTCGTGACGCCGCACATCCTACGTCTCGTGCTCGGACCCGACCATCGAGTCCTGATCCCCATGAGCGCCGCGGGGGGAGCCGTCTTCGTCATTATCGCCGATACCGTCGCAAGGACCATCGTCCAGCCGGCAGAGTTCCGTGTGGGCGTTCTGACGGCCTTCGTCGGCGCGCCGTTCTTCATCTTCCTACTCATCAAAAACAAGCGTCAGACCTACTCTCTATAAGGCCAAACCTCAATAACAAGGAGTAACAGTGACCATGCGACAATTTCGATTCCCCGTAATCCTTCTAGCCATGCTTACCGCACTGGCTTTGGCGGCATGTTCGTCGGATTCCCCGGCCCCAACAGCAGTTCCTACACAGGCCCCAACTGCGGTGCCCACCGTTGCCCCCACGGCGGTCCCGACAGCGGTGCCCATCCCGACAACCGTACCTACCCCAACACCCGTGCCTTTAAGCGAGTCGTTCAAAGGCGTCCGGGGAATCATTGATCCGACCAACCTCGACTGGCCGCGTGAAGTCGAGGGGCTGAACGGCCTTGTCAGTATCCCCGCCAAGCCGGAGCGCATCATTACCGCCTCCGTGGGACACGACGAAATGGCGCTAGCGCTTGTGCCGCTGGACCAGCTCGTCGGAGTGGGGAGCTCCACGAAGAACGCGACCTACTCCAACGTCGCCTCGCTAGTCCAAGACATAGCCGAGATCTCGCGCGACCCGGAGACAATCGTCGCCCAGGCGCCGGACGTGGTCGTCACCAGCCCGTTTTTCCCGGCGGAGGCGATCGAGGCTCTGTCGAAAACGGGGATACCCGTCGTTCAGACCGAGTTGAAGCACGACCCCGAGGCGCGGATTAACAGTATCCTCCTCATGGGATATATTTTTGGCGAGGAGGAACGCGCCATCGAATTCGCGACTGAGGTGAGCGATCGGCACGAGTCCCTCATAGCCGTGACCGGCAAGGCAGAGCCGAAGCCCAAGGTGCTCGCACTCACGCAGTACTCCGACAAGCTGTGGACGGCGGGAGGCAACTCCACCGAGGGCGGCGTCATCACGGCGGCGGGCGGCATCAACGCTGCTGAGGAAGCCGGCATCGAAGGAAACCAGACAACCAGCCTCGAAGGTGTCATTGCCATGAACCCGGATGTCATCTTCATCGCCCAACCCCTGGAGTTCGGCGCTGAAGAGTTCCGTCAAGAACTTCTCTCCAATGAGGCCCTCGCTGAGATTCCGGCTATCAAGAACGACCAGGTCCATATCGTTGAGGGCAAGCACTTCACCACGCTCTCCTACTGGAACATCCGCGGTGCCGAGGACCTCGCCCGGATTCTCTGGCCGGAGCAGTTCCCGGAGCCATCGAACACACCCTTCAGTCTGGCCGAGTAACACGATATGAACGGCAGCAGGCCACAGGCAATCAGCGCACAGAACCTTACCCACGAGGTCGAGGGGAAGACGCTGTTGGACGGCGTGGATCTCCAGGCCGAACGCGGGCAACTCGTTGGTCTGATCGGGCCCAACGGAGCGGGGAAGACGACGCTGTTAAGGACGATATCGGGAATCCTGCGATATCGCCAGGGCTCGATACATCTGGAAGGTTCAGACCTGATGTCGATGTCGCCAAAGGACGCGGCGGCAACCCTCGCGCTCGTTCCCCAGATCGCGCCTTACACCTACGGCTTCACCTCCATGGAGCTTGTCCTCATGGGCCGGTATCCTCACTTGGGTCGCTTCCAGATCGAGGGGAGGGAAGACGACCGAATTGCCCGGGAAGCCATGCGGCTGACCGAGATCGAACAATTTGCCGATAGGACGCTCGACACCCTATCCGGCGGAGAGCGGCAGCGCGTGTTCGTCGCACGGGCGCTGGCGCAGCAGCCCCGCATTCTCCTAATGGACGAGCCCACGGCAAACTTGGACGTCCTTCACCAGCTCAAGGTGCTCGATCTCGTGCGCCAGCTCGTCGATGACGGCCTCACCGCCGTTGCCGCCATCCACGACCTGAATATGGCGGCGCGCTACTGCGACAAGCTGGTGCTGCTGAGTGGCGGACGAGTGCTCGCCGAAGGGCCGCCGAATGAGGTCCTCGCGCCGGAAACGATTGAGTCCGCCTTCGGCGTGAAGTCTGCGGTGTACCAAGACCCGATTACGGGTTCTCTGGCGATCAGCCTGATCGGTCCTGCGGACGAGCACTCGCAAAACGGAACGGGACTTCGCTCAAGCGCCGTAGCTGAAAGGACGAGAGTCCCAGACAGCCACGGAGTAAAAGATCCAGCCTGAGAGGTGACCCATGAGCGAACGCGATCCGGCGACACCCCCGACGAAGGTAGTCAAGGGGCCTCGTGTCAGGCACGGCCTCGTCATCGTGAATACCGGCGAGGGCAAGGGCAAGACGACCGCCGCCCTGGGAGTGATATTCCGCGCGTGGGGACGGGACTTCAAGATCAGGATGTTCCAGTTCATCAAGCACACGGGCGCGCGGTTCGGCGAGCACCGGGCGGCCAAGAAGCTCGACATCCCGATCGAGTCCATGGGAGACGGATTCACCTGGCTCTCCAAGGACATGGACCGCACGGCCGCCCTCGCGATGGAGCAGTGGGACCACTGCAAGGAAGCCATCCTGAACGGCGACGAGGACATCATCGTTCTCGATGAGTTCACCTACGCAATGCACTACGGCTGGGTCCCCGTTTCGGAGGTCGTCGAAACCCTGCAAAGCCGCCGGGACACGATGCACGTCATCATCACAGGCAGGTACGCCCCGCAGGAGCTTATCGACTGCGCAGACCTTGTCACCGAGATGAAACTGATTAAACACCCCTACAAGGACAAAGGCATCAAGGCGCAGCGCGGCATAGAGTTCTGACGATGAGTCTCGACGAAGTCATCGGGCGCATCACACCCGCCGACCATAAGGCAAAGCGGGCCGCCCGGCTTCGACAGGAGCGTCTCACCAAACCGCCCGGCAGCCTCGGACGACTGGAAGCGCTCTCCATCCAGCTTGCGGGCATATTCGCCACCGATCGACCCATGCTGCGGGGCAAGACGATCATCGTGGCCGCCGGTGACCACGGCGTGGTGGCGCAGGGCGTAACCGGCTATCCCAAAGAGGTCACAGCCCAGATGGTGCTTAACTTCCTCGGGGGCGGAGCGGCGATCAATGTCATGGCGCGAAAGGCGGGGGTTGACCTGATAATCGTCGACGCCGGTGTGGCAACTCCCCTGCCCGACCATCCCGAACTGCACGTAGTCGCGGTGGGACGGGGGACTGACGACATCACGCAGGGCCCCGCCATGACTCGCGACCAAGCCGAGGCATGCATGTACGAAGGCATTCGGCTCGCGCTGGAGGCTGCTGAGAACGGGGCCGACATCATCGGCACGGGCGATATGGGCATCGGCAACACCACGGCGTCGAGCGCAATTGTCGCGGCCCTGACTCGCACGCCTCCGGGCGAGACGACGGGGCGAGGAACGGGCCGAAACGACAGTGAGTTGGAGCGTAAGATCGCCGTGGTCGAGCGCGCCATGGAGGTCAACCTACCCGACCCCAACGACCCTCTCGATGTCTTGTCCAAGGTGGGCGGATTCGAGATCGGCGTGCTGGCCGGCGTGGTGCTGGGAGGTGCGCTCGCCCGACGGGTCGTCGTGCTCGACGGCTTCATCTCCGGCGCTGCGGGTCTCATCGCGCACAGCCTCTGCCCCAACGTCAGAGACTACCTCGTCGCCGGGCACCTGTCCGCCGAGACGGGACACCGCATCGCCCTGTCGCACATGGGGCTCTGGCCTTTCCTCGATCTCGACATGAGGCTCGGCGAGGGGACGGGAGCGGTGCTGGCCATGGGCTTGATCGATGCCGCCGCTGCGACCCTGTCAGACATGGCGACCTTCGACGAGGCGGGCGTCTCCAAAAGGGAGCCCGATGAAGAACACGGACGAGCACATTGAGAGACCTGCGGCTGGCCGTCGGATTCCTGACGATCCTCCCGTTCGCCCCGCGAGACCCAGCGGAGATGGGGCCTGCGCGGGCCTATTTCCCTCTCGTCGGACTTGCGCTCGGTGGCATCCTTGCCGCACTGGATTTCGCGGCAAGGGAGGCTCTGCCTTCGCCCGTAGTGGGCGCGCTGTTGGCCGTAGCCATGCTCGTGTTGACCCGCGCGATACACACCGAGGGATTCCTCGATTCCTGCGACGCCCTGTTCGGCGGTCACTCGCCGGAGAGACGACTGGAAATACTCCGAGATTCGCATGTCGGCGCGTTCGCCGTGATTGGCGGCGCGGCGCTCATCCTCCTAAAGTGGAGTCTGCTGATGAGCATCATGGGCGACCTCCAGATAGGTCTACTGGTAGTGTTCCCGTGCATGTCGCGCTTTGGGATGCTGTGCACCATGGCCGCCTTCCCCTATGCCAGAGAGCAGGGTCTCGGCAGGGTGTTCAAGGACGGCGCTCAACCGTGGCACGTTGTATTTGGATTCGCCACTGCCGCAGTGGCGGGCGGAGCGCTGCTTGGAATCGGCGGGCTGGTGCTGCTGGGTGCGGCTATCGTCGTTTCGTTAGGGCTTGGCCGCTGGATATCCGGCATGCTCGGCGGCATGACCGGCGACACCTACGGCGCCGTGAACGAGTTGACGGAAGTGACAGTTTTGCTCTTGGGGATTGCGCTGTTTCGTGTGATTCCCGACTTATATCAGACACCACTTTGGTAGGCAGGTGCGGAGACGATTGATGGGAAGCCAGTTCCTCCTACGAGACGCCGGTCGACTGACATCAACGAGCGGAGGGGGCACCACATGAGCAAGCGACTGACGTTGGTCCTAGGAGGCGTCCGGGCGGGCAAGAGCGCCTACGCCCAGAGGCTGGCCGCGAAGGGCGAAAGCGTTCTCTTCGTAGCCACCGCCGAGGCAGGTGACGCGGACATGCAGGCCCGCATAGAGGCTCACCGTGAAAGCAGATCACCCCACTGGGACACCCTTGAAGAACCCGTCGATCTCGTGGGGGCGTTAACGCCACTGCAGCATCACTACGACACCGTCCTGCTCGACTGCCTGACGCTCTGGGTCAGCAATCTCCTGCTCAGAGACCAGGACGTCGAGTTGGCCCGGCAGGACATCCTTGCGGAAACTCAGAGGCTTCTGGACCTGTACCGCACCGGCAACGCATCCTGGATCGTCGTCAGCAACGAGGTGGGTCTTGGCGTCGTGCCTCCTACCGAACTGGGCCGGATCTACACCGACGAGTTAGGTCGTGTGAATCAACTCGTGGCCGCGAAGGCCGACGACGTGTACCTCATGGCCGCAGGACTGCCGTTGGAGCTCAAGTCGTCCACTCGAAGTGGCGATACTTCCCTCGGTTAGCCGGGTGCGACCTACCCGCATACCCATCGGCTACGCCAGCCCCGTCACGCGGTAGACCAGCTCCATGTCGAGGTTCTCGCGTACGAGAGCAGCCAGCTTGTCGTACTCCGCGCTGGGTTCGACATCCTCCCCGGCGTCCGGCAGGATCACGCCCTTGCGTCGCGCCACATGCTCCAGCACCGAGCGACGCACGGCTCTGTTGTGAAAGAGGCCGTGCAGGTACGTGCCCAGAGTGAGCCCCTCTTCGTCGAGTGCGCCGTCGGGCATGTCTACTCGCCCGCCTGATCTTGTTTCCAAGAGGAACGGCCGGGAAGGAACATCCCCTGACGTAACGCCCATGTGGATTTCATAGGCCGTGACCTCTGTGCCCTGGCAACCACTCAGGAGACCTCCACCTTCCGCCACTCGTCCGGTCACCTGATGCGTGGATTTTTCTCCTAGGAACGTTGTAGACGTTGGCAGCAATCCCAGGCCTTGCGCCTCCTCTCTGGACGACTCGACTCGGTCGGGGTCAAGGAGTCTCTCGCCAAGCATCTGGTATCCCGCGCAGATGCCTACTACCGGCGTCCCACCTCCGCGCGCGACCAGGATGCGCTCCTCGAGACCTTGAACGCGCAACCATTCGAGGTCCGCGATCGTCGTCTTGCTCCCTGGGATGATGACGAGATCGGGGGCGCCGAACTCTTCAGCACGACCCACGTAGCGCACGCGGACGCCCTGCTCGTGACGCAACGGGTCGAAATCGTCGAAGTTGGCGATATGCGGCAGTCGCATGACCGCAACGTCGACCACAGCTTCGTCGACATTGTCGGATTCGGCGGTCAGTCCAAGGGAGTCCTCCTCGGGAATGTGGATGTCCGAGAAGTGAGGAATCACCCCCGCGACCGGCACGCCGGTTCGTTCTTTCAAGAAACCGAGTCCCGATGTGAGCAGCGAAGGGTCGCCTCGGAACTTGTTGATGACGTGGCCCTTCACCAGCGCTCGTTCCTCCGGCTCTAGCAAGACCATCGTTCCGACAAGCTGCGCGAAGACGCCTCCGCGGTCGATATCGCCAACCAGCAGGACCGGCGCGTCGGCATGGAGGGCCACGCGCATGTTGACGATGTCCTGCTCCTTCAGGTTGACCTCCGCCGGGCTCCCGGCTCCTTCGATCACCACAACGTCATAGTCTGCCCGCAACGTAGCCAGCGCCGAGGTCACCGTCTCCCATATCATCGGCTTCAGCTCGTAGTATTCACGCGCCGAGGCGACAGCCATGGGTTTTCCCATCACCACAACCTGAGATCGCCTGTCACCCTCCGGCTTGAGCAGCACGGGGTTCATCTCCACCCTCGGAGCCGTCATTGCCGCCGACGCCTGCACTGCTTGCGAGCGACCAATCTCACCGCCATCGGGAGTGGCATACGAGTTCAGCGACATGTTCTGCGCCTTGAACGGGGCCACCTGAAGACCGTCTTGGGCAAAGATTCGGCAGAGCGCGGTAGCCAGCACGGACTTGCCCGCATGGGACGACGTCCCCTGCACCATGATGACTTTGGCCGTGCGGCGACTACTCATGCTCCATCACTTCCTTTAGCGCTTGAGCCAGCAGGACGCCCAGGGAGCGCAGTCCCACTTCATCCAACCCGCCGTGAACCGTTGCCATTCTAGGTACTCGTCTCCCCTCAACCAAAGATGACGTGCCTTGCCGCGAGGACGATCAGCATTGCGACCATCCCAAGCGCCGCCGTCTGCTTGGCCATGGCCATGGACTTGCCGATATCCTCAGTCTCCGGCTCACGCAGACCTTCGCCCAAGCAGTAGTGTCCCGGCTTCTCCAACCTGACTCCAAGCAGTCCTGCCATGGCGCCCATAGTCCAGCCTGCATTGGGACTGGCCGTCAAGTGCCGGTCCCGCATCATGGTCCGCCACCCGCGAGCGAGCGGCAGTCTACTGAATCCGCCGCTTACCAGTAACAGTAATGCACTCAATCGGGCGGGTATGAGGTTTACCGCATCGTCCAAACGCGCCGCCGTCTTGCCAAAGTATTCGTACCGACCTCGGGTACCCATCATGCTGTCCAGCGTATTTATCGCTCTGAAGGCGACCGCGCCCGGCACTCCAAACACCGCGAACGCCAGCCATGGTGCAATAAAGCTGTCCGTAGTATTTTCGGCCACCGACTCTATCGCGGCGGCGGCCACCAGCGACGCACTGAGGTCCTCAGCATCGCGACTGACCAGGCTTTTCAGACTCTCCTTCCCCTCGTCCAAATGGCCTCCCTCCAAGGCTGTGCGTGTCCGATCCGCTGCCGACATCAATCCCCTTACCGTGAATGAGGTGCGGAGAATAACCGCTCCACCTATCACGTAGGCCGCTGGTCCCACAGCACTAAGGGCCGCCATGGCGAGCCAAGAGATGCCACCCGAAAGCCCCACGATAACGATGACGACTACACATCCGAAAAAGAGGCCTGCCACCCGTCCTGTGGGCGCGACACGCTCAAAGGCGCTGATGGCTTTCCCCATCCAAACTACAGGGTGGACTATGGCAGGCGGCTCAGGCAAGAGAAGATCAAGCGCCACTGCCAATAGAATGACCAAAGCATTGAGGACAAAAGCGTCGTACCAGGATGAAGGCATAGTCAGAGAGATGACGGATAGTTATAAATGTTGCCCACAGATGTGGCTACTTTACTACGCGCTCACTGGACCGACAACCTAGCTATACAGTCGACAGATTGAACGGACCTCCTCCTTCGCCATTCTCCTTGATTTTCGTGAACGACGGTATATTATCTCCACGATGACGGAAGGGATTTCATGCAGGCATTCTTGATTAGGCGACGAACTACTGCGGCTAAGGGGGTATAGCACTGATGGGCTTCTACGAGCGACTGGGAGTGAAGACCGTTATCAACGGAGTCGGGAACGGCACGGCCATTGGCGGGTCAATCATGCGACCGGAGGTTGTGGAGGCGATGGCAGAGGCGAGTCGATCATATGTTAGGCTGCCGGAGCTCCTTGAGAAGGCCGGGCAGCGGGTGGCCGAGCTTGCCGGAGTAGAGGCCGCGTATATCACCGCGGGGGCCGCGGCGGGGGTGACGCTCAGCGTGGCAGCCTGCATGACGGGCAAGGACAATGCGAAGGTGCACCAACTGCCCAACACCAAGGGGATGAAGGATGAGGTCATCATCCAGGTCATGCAGCGGAACTACTACGAGTTGATGATCCGGCTGGCCGGAGCAAAGCTCATCGAGATCGGACTGGCTAACGCGACGGAGGACTACCACCTGGAGTCGGCGATCAATGAACAGACTGCTGCCATCGTCCACTTCGTCGCATACTCTCCACCGTCCGATCTGCCAATCGAGCAGGTGATCGATATTGGACACAAGCACGGAGTGCCGGTGATCGTCGATGCCGCCGCGGAGTTCCCGCCTTTCTCGGCGCTGCGCCGCTGGGCCGACATGGGGGCGGACCTGACCATTTTCAGCGGCGGCAAGGGAATACGGGGTCCGCAGTCGACCGGCCTGATACTGGGCAGGAAGGACCTGATCAAGGCCTGCACCATGAACGCTAGCCCCAATCACGGCGTCGGACGCCCACCAAAGGTCGGCAAGGAGGAAATTGCCGGTGTTGTCACGGCGCTGGAGTTGTTCTCCATTGAGGAGTTCGAGAAGGCTGAGGCCCAGGAATACGAAGATCGTGCCCGGTACATGGCCGAGGCGATTTCTCGAATCCCGAATGTACGGAGCCACGTGGAGGCCGCGCCCCCGACTTCGGCTCCCGGACCCGGCGGGGCGGCTCCCGAAGGCACTGCGATTGTGTATGTCGAGTGGGATGAGAACGCCTTAGGAATGACGAAGGAGCAGGTCGTGGAAGAATTGGGCGCTGGCGATCCCGCCGTGCTGGTTTCCACATCGGCGAAGGGGATAGTCATCGCGCCGCACACCATGCAGCCGGGCGAGGAGCAAGTCGTTTCGCAGCGGGTGGCCGAAACTTTTGCAAAATAGCCACTGGAGACTCTTACACGGAGGCGAGCGAGATCCGTTCACACGAGTATCGGATTACGAGGCAGACTCTGAGCATGTCGAAGGGTCGAACCGCCGTTCATGGTTCGACAAGCTCGCAACGAGCGGTTTCGATTGACACGGACACGATCTTAGAGGAGGACCGCAATGGCACTGCAGCTAGACCACACAATCGTGCCCACTCACGACAAGGTGAACTCCGCGAAGTTCATCGCCCGCATCTTCGGACTGAAGTATGAGGGCACCTGGGGACATTTCGCGCCGGTGAAGGTCAACGATACTTTGACGCTCGACTTCGATGACTCGGATGACCCACAATCCAATCACTACGCCTTTCTGGCTTCGGACGAGGAGTTTGATGAGGTGTTACAGCGGGTCAAAAACGAGGGGATCCCGTTTGGGAGCGGGCCACGCTTTCGAACGGACGGAAAGATCAATCACAAGCACCGCGGACGAGGGTTCTACTTCGACTGCGAGAACGGGCACGTGTGGGAGGTTATCACTCACACATACATCACCGACTGAGGGGCATAACCACGACCGGGTCATGTACGCCGAACGTATGGATGATTCTATCGACAACACGGCCTAAGCATGCGGCGCTCACACCCAAGACGACACCGATGAAGTTGGAGTGGGCGCACAACCTCTACGTGTGACCGATTGATCCCTCACCAGTGAATCTTGTACTTCAGGATCATGTGGCCCGCCTGAAAGTAGAGGACGCTCTCGTCGATCTTGCTGAGCGTCACCGCATGGTGGCGGCCGCCCCCGTGCTCGAAGAGTCCGTTTGCATCCTCGCTGCCGATCTTGCCGAGCAGGTTGCCCTCGCTGTCAAGGACCCATAGGTACCGGACCTCGGCCCAGGTCCATCGCGCGTCTCCCAGGCCTTCCATGTCCGGGGCCATGTGGAAGCCGTTGACGTAGATATTCTCATTGCTGTCGAGGCAGATCTGGCGAGGGCCATAGATGATGCCCTCTCCGAAGAGCCTGATGAAGTTGCCCTGGCGGTCGAACACCTGGATTCGTCCGTTGTCCGTATCCGCGATGTAGAGGTCTCCACTCTTTGGACCGACTGCGATGCCGTAGGGCCCCTCCGGGTTGAGTCCGCCAACTGAATACCCGGTCGGTGATCTCGGACCTACCTTGCCGGAAAACTGCCCAGGCCCCGTCCCGTGCTCTCCGAAGGCGAGAACAAACCTTCCGCGAGGGTCGAATTTCTGGACACGGTTATTGCCTCCAAGCGCTGTGTGCGTGTCCGTAACGTATATGAAGCCGTCCTCATCCACCGCAACACCGTTAGGCCCACTCACTCCTCCAAACTGCCCGAGTCCATTGCCCTGGCTCCCGAACATAAGCTGGAAGCGGCCTGATGAGTCGAACTTCTGGACCCTGTTGTTCTGACTGTCTCCCACGTAGAGGTTGTCTTCGTGATCGATGTGGACGGCGCGGTGCATCTTGAACTGGCCGGCAGCCGTGCCCGGACGTGGTCGTCCGTCGGCCCCTATCGCACCGATCTTCGACAGCATTCGACCGTCAGGGTCAAGCTTCTGCACCCTGTGGTTCATCTCATCGGCGACGTAAATGTTGCCCTCACTGTCGCAGGCGAGACCCTCCGGGTTATGGAACTCGCCATCCCTCCATCCGCCTTCGTATGGGCCAAACGCCGCCAGCATCTCGAATCGTGGGCCGACCATCTCTCGCGCTATTCTCCCCAGTCCACCCTGAACTTGAAGATGCAGTTGCCTCCCTGAACGTAGACGATGCTCTCATCCGTCCGACTGACTGCCAGCCCGTGCCCGTGCGAGTGGAGTCCTCTTCCAAGTTGGTGCTCCATGATGTCGTGGGCCTCCGGCGTACCGATTCTTGTTATTACGGCGCCCGATTTGTTCAATACGGTGACCCAGCGGCATTCGGGCTCGATACGCCACCTGTGCGGATCATTGATGTCATGTACGGCGTAGGGCGGTTCGTGGGAGTGCACGCCCGACACGTAGAGCCGTCCCGTGCTGTCGATTGCCAGCTGACGGGGTCTTCGCACGGCACCTAATCCCAGGACACCGGCAGGCTCACCTGTGCCGCGGAACGACACGATGCGGTCATTGTCGCAGTCGGCTACGTAGATGTCGCCGCCAAGATTATTGCGGTCGAGAAGCAAGCCCGGTTCAGCGTCGATGGCTATGCCCGCCGGGCCGATGGGACCGGGGCCGATGCCGGGACCGAAGTCCAGCCCGTACTCCCGAATGGGCACGGAACCGGCGAACTGGCCGAGACCCGTTCCGTAGCTGCCGAACTGGTCGAGATAGTCCCCCTCGGAGTCGAACCTCTGAATCCTGTGGTTTCCACCGAGAACGGTGTGGCTGTCGGAGACGAGCACTCGTCCCTTCTCATCGACCGCTATGCCGATGGGGCCCTCGCCGCCAAATTGGCCATAGTCGTTACCCCAGCTGCCGAAGGCCGTGATCGGTTCGCCATCAGGTGAGAGCTTCTGTACTCTGCAATTTCGCGAATCGGCAACGTAGATGTTGGCTTCGGAGTCAGCGCATACTGCCTGAGGGCTCCAAAACTCTCCCTGTGCGGTGCCGGGCCGGGGCGCTCCCCGGTCGTCTCGAGCTCCCAAGCTCCAGAGGAGGTTTCCATCGCCGTCGATCTTGACGATTCGATGATTGCCCGTGTCGGCAACTACCAAATTGCCAGCGGCGTCGCATGTGAGTCCGGACGGGTTGGAGAACTCTATGTCGCCATGGCCGCCCGAGGGCGGGCCAATCGTGTCCAGTAGTTCGACCGTAGGTTCTCTCAAATTCGGATCCCCGCAGAGGTGAACGTGCTCAACCCGCTTGCTTATGCAGTGAGATCGGGTAATGCCCTTACCGGGACGGAACCGGACAAAGTCGAACTGCCCATCAGACGGCCACACCCTCAGCCATTAGCCTTCCGGTCCCAGGTATGTGTTCGCTCACTCCCAGCGCACGCAGACATGCCCAGAAGGTGGCTTGATTGGACGTGACGACCGGTTTGCCGGTGAGATCCTCGATGAGTTCGACCGACTCGCCGGCTCCCTCGAATGCCGTACAACTGATAAGAATGGCTTCGGCTTCCGGCGTGTCCACGCCCAAAGCCATGCGGAGGGCCGTCTCTCGCGCATCGGCCACGCTGTCCTGCGGGATTCCACCGTCTTCGTAGGCGAAGCTTACGATGTCAAAGCCGGCAGCCGTGTAGAAGCTTCGCAGTCGTTCGTTCAACTCCTCAGGGTATGGCGTGCAGACTGCGATCTTCCTGACTCCAAGCTCTTTGAGGGCATCCGTGACGGCTCCGGCGGCGGTGACCGCCTTTGCTCCTCCGGCAGCGGCGGAGATTTTCTCGGTGATCTCCCGGTCATAGCCAGGCCCGTTCAGGAAACTCCCGCCCGTGCAGCCGAAGGCGATGACATCGACCTTCGCAGTGCCCAACAAACGGGCAGGCTCTTCGACTGCATCGCCCATCTCCTGCAGCCCAGTCAGCAGCCCCTCAGGGGTGTTGGGGTTGCGAGGGGATCCGGTGAACAGCCTGTTGACGTGCAACCGGAGGGAGTCAGGCATCCACCTAGCGAAATCGTCCTCGATGGTCGTGTTTCCGGCGGGCGTGAGCAGTCCGATTCTCTTTTTCCCGAAGCGGCCCATCGCGATGCGCCTCCAGCATATCTGGCGAAAGGCTACCATCGGGGTCTAAGCGGGTCAATGAGAGTGTCGCCTCCGCCAAGCACGTTGGCGAAAACTTCGCGCGATGCATCGAACCGGTTTCGTAGGGTTCAGGGCAGAGCCGATTCCTAATGACTCGGCCAACTGTCGGGGCAACTTCGACCCAGCGACAGCTTCGCTCCGCCTCTTCGACGCCGAGCGCCTGCTCCAGCATGGAACGGATCTCGTCCGATAGCGGATGGTCAGTTTCGAGACCTACATCCAAGACCGCGACGGTTCACGCCATTTGGGGCGAAGACGACGCTCGCACTCGCGAGGTCGCAGAGAAGGTTTCGATACCGAACGTCGCATCGAGTCCCGAAGAAGCGGTCGCCGACGCCAGCATCGTGTTCGTGGTCTCTCGACACGGGGGAATGCACCTTGACTTGGCTCGGGTCGCCATCAATGCGCGCAAGCCGGTGTTCGTGGATAAGCCCTTCACCGTTACGCCCGACGACGCACGAGAGTTCGTCACCTTAGCGGAAGGCGCGGGCGTGCCAATGGTCTCGTTCTCGACCCTGCGCTACGGCTCCGACACCGTTGACTTCAAACGGCGAATGAGCGAAATCGGCCCCGTCCGTTACGCAAGCTACACCGGTCCTGCGATGCGGCAGAACCACTACGGTGGTCTTATCTTTTACTCGATACACACAGTCGAACTCATGCTTCACTTGCACGGCATCGACGTGAACTCGATCTACGCCATCGAGCACCCCGCCGGCGTTGAGAAGTCAAACATCACCGCGACCTGTTCTTATAACGACGGCACCCTTATAACACTGGCTCTCATCGGCGACGGCGCGTACCATTTTCACAAGCGTGCCATAGGCAGCGAGGGTGTTATCGATAGTTCCGACGACGAGCGCGACCTCTCTGGCAATGCGGCGTCGTTCGGCACAGCAGTCGGCGAGGCGGCGAGCAAACCTTCGACGTCAATGTCGCGGGGCATGGCCGCAGACCATTATCCCAATGGCGTCCGAGAGGCCGTTCAAGTGTTGCGAGGCGAAAGGACAAGCGACATATCTCCCGAGCAGATGATACGAGTCATACAAGTTTGCAATGCCATTGAAGAGAGCTTGAATACCGGCAGAGCAATCAACCCGTCTGAACTTTGAGGAGGGCAGCGATGGAACACATCACGATTTACAAGGGGACCGATTTTCACTGCGCGTTTCCGGAGGTTATTCGTTTACAGAACGGCGACCTCCTGACCGTCTTCCGGCAGGCGCCCGTTCGGCCTCCGAACGATTACGAAGGACTGTGCAACGCCGTCCACGTCCACCATCATCAGGACCCGGGCTCTCGGACGGCCCTAATACGCTCGACCGACGACGGCGAGACCTGGGACCCTGCTTCGCTTACCATCGTCGACGCTGGCGGCGATCAGGACCTGAACCTCGCGATGATCGCGCAGGTGTCTTCGGGCCAGATAATCGTCAACAACATGCGTCTCTTCTCCGGCTGGACAGACGAGCAAAGCGCCGAGGTCGAGAATGAGAAGTGGGTGTTGCCTAAGCGTCCCGGACGAAACTTCGGGCGCATGGTTTGGGACAGCCTGTATTTGTACCGCTCCGACGACAACGGCCACACCTTCGCACCGGCTGAGCCATTCACCGTCGAATCGATGACATACTGGTCTCATACCGGCAAGACAGGGGTTGTCGAGTTGCCCGATGGGACTTGGCTGCTGCCCTTCCACGGGATGGGAAGCCCGGAGGAGATCGGTCGAGTGTACATTGTCAGGTCCTACGACCAGGGCAAGACATGGGGCCGCCCTTCGACGGTCGCGTACGATCCAAACGGTCAGCTTCGCTTCGGCGAACCGCCGCTGCTTCGCCTTGCCAATGGGAGGCTGCTGACCATGATGCGTACCGGCGCTGGCGACGACCACATGTACCAGGCCTACTCCACCGACGACGGCTGGACTTGGCGCGGATTGAAGAAAAGTCCTATCTGGGGTTACCCCTGCAACCTCATCGAACTGGACAGCGGTCGCATTCTCTGCACCTATGGCTACCGACGAGAACCATTTGGCATCCGTGCTGCTTTCAGCGAAGACCAAGGCGAGACCTGGGACATGGACAATGAGGTCGTCATCCGCGACGATGGCCTCCACATGGACCTCGGCTATCCGTCCTCCATCCAGAAGAAGGATGGGCGCATCCTCTCGACCTACTACTACCACTCCGAGGATGGCATCCGCTTCATAGGCGGCAGTACTTGGTCCGAGAGTGACGTGTACGTGTAGGAAATTCAGTGCTTACACTCAAAACTTCATAGCAGAAGTGATAGGTACGAGTTCAGAGCTGGGGGTTGCACTAACAGGCTACGGGAATGCGATTCTGCGAGATGGGATACCCTCACCTCCACTACCGTCTGGCTGTATCATGCGAAGAAGACGCGACGCATCTAATTAATACGGACCGGCAGGTGAGGCTGATGCGCAAGGGCAAGGGAATGAGGTCACGCCGGTGTCCATGGGACAGGTACTGATGGAGCACCGCCGATAAGTTGTTCAGTACGCCGTTGAAGGCAAGGAGGAGTGTGTGGCGACCCCGACCGGATTCGAACCGGCGATCTCTGCCTTGACAGGGCAGTATGTTAAACCGCTACACCACGGGGCCGCGAATCGCGGATAGGCTCAAGGCCTACGGTAGATTGTAGTTGCCTAGTCTACCTGCGGTCAAGTTTCGGGGCTATGTTTTGTTCGGCAGGGTGCTCTTACCAGAAGCAAGAGCCGGAAGGCTACTCGGAATCGAATAGACGCAATATCTTCACGACTAGGAACGCGATTGATAGAATCGCAGTCATCCTCAGTGGCCAAGCCCGGCCCCATACGTTAAGGCGGTATGCGGTGATACGCGGTGCATTCGCCAAGTTTCTCGGACGGGACGACCAGCGCGATCCCGGTGCCGTTCCTACTATCATTGTCGGTCTTGGAAATCCGGGGGCGAAGTACGAAGGCACCCGACACAACGTTGGGTTTTGGTGTATCGACCGGATTGCGGAGAGCTACCCCGGCGGCTCTACACGTTCGCATCGACTCGTGCACACGTCGGAGCAGAATGTGGCTGGTCACTGCGTCGTCCTTGCAAAGCCGCGTACGTACGTGAACGAAAGTGGGCGTGCAATTACGTCCCTCTCTACACGGTTTCGCGCGACGGCGAAGAACCTTATCGTTGTGTATGACGAGATGGCGCTTCCGTCCGGGAAGGTGCGCATCAGGGCCAGAGGCGGCGACGGCGGCCACAACGGCATGAAGTCCATCATCGGCGCCGTGGGCACTCAGGAGTTCGTTCGGATTCGAATAGGCATAGGGAGGCCGGAGGGTCAGGTTGGCGACATTGAGCACGTACTCAGCAGACCGAGCGAGGAGGAGCGGCGGGCGATTGACGAAGGGATCGACCGCGCCACCGATGCAATAGTCATGGCTCTCTCCGAGGGAGTCGAACGCGCCATGAACGTGTACAACTAGTCGCGCCTCCCTATCGTTCCGGCGAAATCTCTTCCAGCGCTCGCCGATTCGTTTCCGGGAGCGTGAATGCGAGGATGAACGGCGCAAGCAGGCCCAACGCGGCGAGGGCGCTGACGGCCGTCCATTGGTCGCCGATCAGATCGAAGAGTCGTCCGTGTGTCCAGAGTCCGATCACACCACCTGTGGCCGCCACCATGGCGACGAACCCGGAAACCGTAGACCGATACGAGGTGGGAAACAGCTCTTTACCCATAGCGGCCAATGAGACGTCCGCTCCCGTACCGACCAGGGCGAATGTCACCAGCAGCACCGGTAGCAACGTCCCTGATGCTTCGTAAAAACCGACCATGGCGCAGGGACTTGCTACGAGGAGCAAGACCGCCAACCGTCTGCGTCCAAAACGGTCGCTAAGACTCCCAAGATAGAGTGCGCTGGCCGCGCCGACAATCCCCGTGAGGAGAAGAATGGTCGAGAGGCGGGCCGGCGAATAGTCGTGCTCAGATTGCAGGTATGTGGGGCCATAGAGCCCCGCTGCAACGTTGGAGATCGCCACCACCAAAATGACTACAGCCAGAGCGGCGAACCGTCCTGGGTAAGCCGTCGCCACGCTCAAGATAGGCCTCAGGTGAGAGGACACGTAGGACCGGTGCGATTGTGTTTGGGCACTCAGGAACCGCTGCGTTTCGGGGAGTCCTCGAAGCAGGAGCGGGAGAAGGGCCAACGCGGGGAGCGCCAAGAAATAGAGTGTTCTCCAACCGAAGGGCAGCTGTTCGATCATGCCGAACATGAAGAGCGCCAATCCGGCGCCCACGCCGGCTAGAATTGCCAGCGCTCCGAATCCCCATCCCCGGTGATCGGTGGGGAACTCCTCGGTTATGTAGACGGCGGCCACAATACCGGTCGCCGTATGGAAAATGCGCGCAAGGAACTGCAGTGTCGCAAACGCCTCCATGGACGGAGCCGCACCCGTGGCCGCAGTCAAGACAACATTCGCGACAACGACGAATATAAGCGCAGGCCGACGTCCGACACGGTCGGCCACAAGAACTGCCGGGACGGCCAGGAGCGACCCGAACCTGATGACGGCCGCAACGTCGCTGACTGCCGCGTCTTCGATGCTGAGTCCGCTCTGGATCTGCGGCAGAGCCAGCACCATGATGGCTGTTCCGTAACTTGTGGTGAGCGATGCAAGGGAAACCAGCGCAAGAACGCCACGTTGGCGCTTGCTGAGCGGAGGAATTGAGAAGGCTTTTCGAACCCGCACGGGAGCTACCTCATCTGAACGGCCCCGCCGGCTCCAAACGGGGACGCGTGGCTATCACTTTCCCCCTATCCCTCAACCGCAACGGGACAATCACCACGCGAGATGCTGTTCAAGAGACGCAGCCCTTACTCGCGAAGGAAGATCATATAGTCGAGGTCGCCGGGCGAGTGGCCGTATTGCGTGAGAATGACGGCGGCTTCGCTGCGCGACTGCGTGCCGTGGTTGATCACATGAAGGAGAATCTGCCACAAGGGCGTCTCGAACGATGTACCTTCGGTGCGACTGTATCTGATTATGGAGGTGAGGTCCTCGTTGGTGAGGCCGGCGAGGTAGGAGCGCATGGCTCCTTCCTCTTCGCGCGAGCGGCGAGCAAGGGACTCCAGGTCGGGGAATTCATCCTCTGAAAGGAGCCCGGGAGGAGAACTGCCCTGGCACCTCCGCCTCCACGCCCACTCGGCGCTCAACGCGTGGACCAATGTTCCTCGTAAACTGCCGTGGCTCACCCCGGCGGCAGCCGTGAATTGCTCGGGAGAGAGACCCGCGGCAGTATCCAGTATCCGCTGGTTCACCCAGTAGTTGTAGTCGAAGAGTGAGTGGATTGCCGCGAGATTCATCGGTGTGTCCTCTGGAGAATTACATGTGAGATATCCGGGAATCTACGCCATTTTGCGTCATTTCCAGACGTTTAGCGTCCCGGTTCATAGTAGGTCACGTGCCAACATCGGTCAAATCGAAGAGACATGGGAGACAAGCTGGCAGAATCGCTCGCTTACTTATAGCGAGGGACGAACGGCGCATTTGCGTCTGGGCGCTGATAGATATATGCGTTCTCGCTGCCGAGGCACGAGAAGTCGTCCTCAGCGGGTACACAGGCTCCGTTATTGGTCCAGAGATTTCGGTAGAGGAAGTAGTCGGCGAGTTCCCGCCAGGTCTGCCGGTCCACGGGGTCGGCGAAGAGTTTTCCTATGCCGAAGTGCTGAGGGTCGTTATACCCTCTATAGACGGCCTCTGGGAACCACCACCGTTGCCTAAGAAGCTGCGGCTCGGAATACACTTCAGCAAAGGACGGGTCCGCCGTGCTTTTGTTGGTCGAGTGTACGAGTGCAATCGGCGAGTTCGACGGGTTCAGCCCTCCTGTTGTGCCGTAGTTCGTGTATTTAATGTCTTCTCTCCCCCGCAGGTACCAGTACCACGGCCAATGGAAGCCGCTTGTACCATCAATGGCGGCGATAGAAGTGTCCTGTTGTGCGTCCTGCTCACGCAACTGTCTAGCCAGATTGTGGATGTCGGGCGAGGTCTGGGTATAGACGAGCATCTCGACAGGGATGTCCCCGTGTTGGAAGGCCGCTATCAGGCCCGCGCGCCCGCTTAGTACTAGCAGTATCGCCGCTATTGAGACTAGGCCAATCGTCGCAAAGACGGCGGGACCGATTCTGCGCGCGAGAAAATAGCCGGCAACTATAAGGACAATGGCGACCACTGCGAGGGCCATACCCAAGACATCGACTTGAAGGCCGGCAACCGTTTCGTTGCCATCAAGGCCGAGGAAAGTCAGATTCCACAGGAGGGCCAGGAATAAAGGCACGCCGACCAGTGTGAGGACGCCGCCAAAAACCGAGACCTTCCTCCACTCAACACGCACGATGATGTCGTTGAGAAACTTGCCCGAGAGGACGATCATTGGGAGGGTGATATTGACCAGGAGCCAAGGCATCTTCTCGCTGGCTATGGTGTAGAGCAGGAAGGTCGTCCAGACCCAGTACACCAGGAACATCCCGAATTTGTCACGATTGCGGAGGAAGTACACGCTGCCGATGACGGAGAGGAGTAAGGGCAAGAATTCATACAGGGTGGTTATGATGGTGTAGTAGTACCAGGGCTGGCTGCCTCTCCCCTCGCCCTGCTGCACGACCCAGTAGCCGAGCGACTGCCACACGCCGGAGCCTATGCCAAATCCGTTGGTGAGGAACGACGTGTACATCAGGATGTACAGCCCGTAGAAGATCGCGGCGGCCTTCCACCAGACCGACGTATTCCACTTCAGACCGTAAGACATCGCAAGAAAGATCAGGAACGCCGTGACGAGGAAGGCGACGACCAGTCCGCCCCCGACAGGAGAGCCGATCGGTCCCGACCCTCCTACGGGACCTGCCAGGGTCAGTCCGCTCCAGTCGAGGAGCGGTGTGTCCTGGAGGATGCTGATGAACGCCCCCCACAGCGGCAGGGTAATGGTGATCAGCAACACCAGGAAACCGGCCTCTTTCGATATGCCCCGCATCTCAAGACCGCGTTCAAGATGGTTAATCCAGCCTCCCATGATCTTGAGGGCGGCGACAGGCGGTGAGTCCACGCCTACGTTGACCTTCGACTTCACGGCGTTCCAGTTGCGGCTCACGAGCACCAGTACGAGGTAGAGCCCCATGGTCCCGGTGATGAGGTAAGCACTCTCCTTCGAGGCGAAGGCGAAAGCGAGAAGGGCTGCCGTAATGTACAGGTAAATTGCTTTGCCCATCTTGGGTGGAGGATCTGCGGCTTCTTCATCGTCCGTTTCCAGGGCGGTCGGCTCCTCTTCGGACCCCTTTGCGTCTTCGTCGAGATACCTCCACATCGCGATGACGATGCCAAGGGCCCACACCGCCATGAGAATATCGTTTCGGGCAAAGCGGCTGTAATACAGCATCGCGGGAGAGAACGCGAGCAGCATCGAAGTGAACAGCGCCCCCCAGTGTCCGAGCCGCGACCGGAAGAGGAGCGGCATTAGAACCAGTGCCGTGCCGGCGATGGCATAGAGCAGTCTTGCCGTGTAATCGGTGTCGCCGAATAGGAAGAACAGCCCGGCGGTGGCCTCCATCTGGAAGGGGCCGTGCATCATCGGGTTGTGGATATACCCCTCGCCGGCGTACAGATTCCAGGAGTAGAAGGCGTGGAGGCTCTCGTCATGGTGGAATGCGCGCGATCCCAACTCCCAGAACCGCATAGCAGCAGCAGCGACGGCCAGCACGACGTAGGTCGCGATGTAGATTGCGCGCTTTGCCGTGTACCGGCCGGACGTGGGCTGCTCGACGGTCAATGAACTACTCTACTCGTATGATGCACATGTCTGAGGTCATTTACCTTCTGTATATAACGACATCAGCCTCGGAGAAGACAGGTGTCATGAACTGGGCAAACTTCCCGAGACCGGCATCTCCGTATTTTGTGCGTTCGCGAGCACCGATGTAGACGTAGTCAACGTCGTACTTGTCCAACAACGAGACGGCCTCACTGATATCGAGCGTCTGATAGATCGTCTGTACATCCTGTTCTCGACCCGCAAACGGTGTCGACGACCCTCTCCACTGCATCTCGTGTCCAGGCCAGTTGAGCACAGTCGGTACACCGGTACTCGATGCGATGCGCCCGTGCTCTGAGTACCCTCCCCCGACCGCTTCCAGTATCGCGGAGTCGTTTCCGACGTTCTCCCGGATGTACTCGATGGCGCGATATTCGGGGCCGACGAATCGCTCAACGTGCTGGAGGCCGTCTAGCGTCCTGTCTTCGCCGTACAACTCCGCCTTGGAGGCAATCGCAGCAGGTGTGTAGTACAACGCCCCCACCAGCACGAGTACGAACGCAACTCCCCAGAATCGCAACAGCAAGCGGGAAGAATCTTTTGTCTCTCGAGTAAGTTTGATCCAATAGTATATGACGAAGCCCGTTGCCGCCGCGAGAATCGTCCAAGCTTGATAGTAGAGCTTGAACACGGTATTCATGCGCTCGTGCGCTCCTCCGAATGAGTCGTCGACGAAGAGAAGCTCCGGCCCCATCATCAGCGCCAGTCCGAGGGTCGCGAGGGCCATGACGAATATCATCCCCTCCGACGCTTTCCCTTCGCCAATGAGCCACAGGGTTGCATAGGCCGCTAGTGTGACGAGCAGAGCAAGAGGCAAGACCTGGATGAACCGACCGATAATCCCGGCGGGGTCACCGCCGCCGTTTATGTGCAAAGGGACCCAGACCATGAACGGTAGAAACCCCGCCGCGACTGCGTAGAGTGTCGTTCGTGTCCAGTCCTCTCTGATTGTCGTGCGCGAGTAGACAACTACGACGAAGGGCGCCATAGCCACGATATAAGGGGCCCATACGAGCACTAAGTGAAGGCTGCGAGTCCCAGGGCCGCTCAATGCTCCGATGCCACCCACCTGGCTGGTGAAAGTGAGGAAATACGGCGAATAGAGTATGAACGCCACGACACCCACGAGCAGCGCAAGCGGCGCCGTCTCCAACACCAAGTCACGGATACGTGTCTTTCCGCTCCGGTACACCTTGAGCGCCGCTATGAGCAAGAACACCAGGCCGAACACCGGAAGGTCCCACATGTTCGTGAAGCCAAGACCGCCAAGCAGGAAGGCGATCACGAAGAGCGAAAGGTACGACCTCCAGTCGCTCCACGACCACACCGAAGGGCCGCGCCAAAAGTTCCACAAGAACCCAAGAAACATCACTACGAACGGCACCGACATCACGTGCGGATGCAGGTCGCCAAGCACGTAGCTGAACGCGGGGAATTCATGGATCGTGTAGTCGGTCTGCATTCCGGCATCGAAGCTGCCGATTACCCTGGTGGCGCGCCACCACCACCAGTTCTCTGTGGGCCACCACTCTTGAGTAAGGCTTCCCGCCGGGGCCGTTAGTCCTTGGACGCCTATCCAACTCCAAAAGCCGTTGGAGCCCATGCCGTTTGCACGCATGAACTCCAGCACGCCCTCCAGATTTGCTAGGAATACGAGTATGAGGGCAGCCACCATTCCCGTAAGGACGGCAGTTTTGACCTTGGCTCGATCCGCCCTCACAAGATTGGAGACGAGACCGTACATGCCGGTCGCTGCCATTGCGGGAACAAGCGCTAGGGAGAGGTTGTATGTCACGCTGGATATGATGCCCGTGAGCTTGGTCAGCAAGGCGAAGTTCCAGTAGCCGAAGTAGTAGTAGCTGATGCCATCGCCCCTGAGCCATGCGTCTTCCGGCGTTCCCAGCATTGACCGCGCCGTGCTGTTCAGGAACATGAAGTCCATCGGCTGCTCGGTATGGTTGATTGAGGGATCGTAGAACCGGTAGGTGATCCACACGGAGAACACGCCGAGGAAGACGACCTGGCCGAGCGCCAGTGTCTTCCACTCCCGGACGATAAACTCAGCAATCTCTCGCCAGTTACACCGCACTATCCAAGCCGACACGCCCGCCATCAGAAGCAACAAGATGACGACTGTCACCTGTGTGCTTGGCACGACCCGCAGGACGCTCAGAATCCACGAGGCGTAGCCTACCGTGATAATGCCGAACGGCATGGCAATGCTCGCGCCTCGATCACGAAGGTTGGGAAGCAGGGTATAGCAGAGAGGAAAGGCCGCCAGCGCGAGAGCATAAGCGGCGATCAACCACAGGACAACATCAAGCATGGGGATATTCTATCGAAACGGCTATCGCGAGTGAATCCAGTCCTGATGAATGGACTCCAAAGTGGCGCCTACACGCCCGCCAAGGACCGCGCTTCCGACAGGAGAGCCCGGACCATATTGGGTGAGTCACCCTCTGCGTAGATGCGAAGCAGCGGCTCGGTGCCCGAGAAGCGGATCAATGTCCAGAAGCCTTCCGGCAGAATGAACCGATAGCCGTCCCTGGTGTCGATATCTTCAACTCGTCGTCCTGCGAACTGGAGAGGTCGGGCCGACGCGACTCGCTGCGCGATGGCCTCGCGTTCTGCCGCATCGAAATGAAGGTCGAGTCGATCATAGTAGTGGGGGCCGGCCCTATCCCTCAGGACCGAAAGCAGTTCGGACACGGTCTTGCCCGCCCCGACCATCAAATCGAGAATCATCAGCCCGCTCAGAATGCCGTCGCGTTCCGGTATGTTCCCCCGGAAGGCATACCCGCCGCTCTCTTCGCCTGCGGTCAGGGCGTCCTCGCGCATCATCACCGGCCCAAGGTACTTGAAGCCCACCGGCGTATCGAACACCGGCACGCCGTATGCCTTTCCCAGCTTGTCGATCATGCTGGTCATGGTGATCGACCGCACCAGAGGTCCACGATTTCCGAGGACCTCCAACTGGTAATAACACAGCAGGGCGAACGCCTCGAGAGTCGTCACGAATCGACCGCTCTCATCGACAACGCCGAGACGGTCGGCGTCGCCGTCCGTGGCGAGGCCCACGTCTGCATTGGACTCCGCCACCTCAGCAATAAGCCCCGCGAGATTCTGCGGTAGCGGTTCGGGCTGCGCCATGCCGGGGAAACTCGGGTTCCTCTCACCACGAAGCTCCACCGCCGACGTAGTCCCGCCCGAGACGAGCTTTGCGAGGTACCCACCGCCTGACCCATGCATCGAGTCGACCACGATCCGCAATCCCGCCCGCCGGATGCGGTCGAGATCGACCAGCCGCCCCAGATTCTCCAGATACAGCGGCTCAGGGTTGAAATACTCCACGAGTCCACTCTTGACGCCCTCAGCAAGCGCGGTGACTTTGGAGTGTCCCAGCCGCTCGGCATTGCCAACGTATCCTTCAAGCTCCGCCACGATCTCCGGCGAAGCGCTGCCCCCATAGTCCGGCTTGAACTTGTAGCCGTTCCACTCCGGCGGATTATGACTCGCCGTTATGACAACCCCACTGCCCGCTCCCCTGGCGACCACGTTAAATCCAATCGCGGGCGTGGGCGTCGGCCTGTCCGCGAGAAGCACGCCCAGACCGTTCCCTGCAAACACCTCCGCCACCGCCACCGCGAATCGCTCCGATCCGAATCGAGTGTCATACCCCACGACGACCGACCGGTCGTCGCCATTCGCCGACAGCATGTCCGCTGTCCCTTGGGCACAGAGACGAACGTTGTCGAACGTGAAGTCCTCGGCGATCACACCGCGCCATCCGTCGGTCCCGAACTTTATTGGCATGGAGCTTACATCCTCTGCCTGAAGGCAGGCCTCAAGGAAGGCGAGAGTAAGACTCCTCGCTGGAAGAACAACGGCCTACCCAGCCTCAAACTCCACCTGCAGCCGCTCGGCGATCAGCTCCGCCTCACCCGGCATGAGGCCGTGGGGATTGATGAAAATATCCTCGTCGTCGCGTCGGCTGGCCTCGATGATGATTGGCGGATCGCCCTCGGCGAGGGCATTGACTATCGCTTCAGCCGACCTGCCTCCCCATTCGGAGGTGAAGGCAATCGAGACCTCCGGCACCGGCCTGAGCCAGTCGTCCTGCTCAATGGTGGCAGTGACTCCGGGTATCTCTATCACCGCGTCGACTATCGTGCGTCCCTCGCTGAACCAGCGCCGCATATCGGCCTCGTGGTCTCGCCGCACGTACAGTTCCAGCGCGGCCATGAGACCGACGATCTCCTCTCGGGCGACCTTCATCGGGCGTCCGATGGAGTAGTGCGGACTGGCGTTTAGCTTGGCCGCGGCGATCAGATCCGCTCGCCCGCACAGTATGCCCGTCGACTGCGGTGCCTTGATCGCCTTTCCGCCGCTGTACGAGACCAAATCCGCCCCGTATTCGATGAATCGTCGAAGGTTCTCTGCCGGAGGAAGCATGGCGGCGGCATCGACGAGAAGCGGCAGTCCGTGACCGTGCGCGATCTCCACGAACTTGGACAGTCCCTCGAACGAGTCGGGGTGCCAACGGGAGGCTATGAACCCCAGAGCCACCGTCTCGCCGCTGATGGCAGACTCAATTTCCCAGTCGTGACACGTCTCCTCATTGCCGACCCACACCAACCGCGCGCCGCCCTGTCGCCATGCCTGCGTGAACTCGCTATCGTGCGAACTCTTGATGACGATTTGGTTTCGATCATGGGCCGCTTCGGGAAGCAGAGCGATCCTTTCCGGATCTTCTCCGGCGACCACCGCTGCTGCCTGCAGCGTCAGCCCCGCTGCCGCGCCGCTTGTGACGAGTCCCGCCTCGGCCCCGGTATGCTCGGCGATGAGCTGTCCAGCCGCCTCGTTCAGCTCTTCGAGAACGACCATCGTCCGGCTCGCCTCGGCCATCGCCTCCGCGACTTCCGGTTCCATGATCGATCCGCCGAGAATGGTCTGCGTTCCATTCCCATTGATGATCGGATGAACGCCGAATCGCTCGTAGACGCTTCCTCTGCGTCTGAGAGCGTCTACTGCGTCCACTGATTTCACGACCATTCCAATTCTCCTGTCAGAGTGGACACCTCTGATTCAACATTGACGGTATTGGTAACTACTCTCTGTACCTACATCGAGTGACAGAGAAGCCGTCCAAATCACGATTTGAGCCCCAAAGCGAGCCAGGAGATGCCAAATATGAGCCCTCTTAGCCGAAGGCCTCTGCCCTGATCGCCTCGGCCTTGCCGGTCCGTTCCCAGGGCAGGTCGAGGTCATCTCGACCGAAATGACCGTACGTAGCGGTCTGTTTGTAGATCGGTCGACGAAGCCCGAGGTCGCGGATAATCGCGCCTGGACGCAGGTCGAAGTTGCGTTCCACCAGCCCGACTATCTCGGCGTCGCCCACATGGCCCGATCCGAAGGTCTCCACGGAGATCGACATCGGACGAGCCACGCCTATCGCGTAGGCAAGTTGTATTTCCAGCCGGTCGGCCAGCCCCGCGGCGACCAGGTTCTTGGCAACCCATCGCGCGGCATACGCGGCAGAGCGGTCGACCTTCGTGGGGTCCTTGCCTGAGAACGCGCCGCCTCCGTGTCGCGCGAACCCGCCGTAGGTGTCGACTATGATCTTGCGTCCCGTCAGTCCCGCGTCCCCAACCGGCCCCCCCGTGACGAATCGTCCCGAAGGGTTGACGTGGTACTGGGTGTCTCCGTCCCGCAAAGACGAAGAAATGACCTCGTGAGCGACATGCTCGACGAGGTCATTGTGGATTACCGACTGTTGGGTCTCGGCGTCGTGCTGGCTGCTCATCACGACGGTTGCCACGCGCTTGGGCCTGCCCATCTCGTACTCGACCGTAACCTGCGACTTCCCGTCTGGTCGTAAGTACGGCATCAAGCCTTCCCGCCGGACTTCCGACATGCGGCGCGTCAGCTTGTGCGCCAGCATGATGGGCAGCGGCATCAACTCCTTCGTCTCGTTGGTCGCGTAGCCGATCATCATTCCCTGGTCGCCCGCGCCGAGACTCTCGACCTCTTCCTCGTCTATTTCGTCCTGGTCACGAACCTCAAGTGACTTGCTGACACCCGAAGCGATGTCGGGCGACTGCTCGTCAAGAGATACCATCACCGCACACGACCGGTAGTCGAACCCGTATTCGGGCTTCGTATATCCGGCGTCGCGGATGGCTTGTCGAACGGCCCCTCGAACGTCCACGCGGTCGTTGGACGATGAAATCTCACCCATGACGACGACGAGGCCGGTGGTCGTGGCCGTCTCACAGGCAACTCGCGCCCTGGGGTCTCCTGCTATGAATGCGTCGAGAACGGCGTCCGATATCTGGTCGCAGAGTTTGTCCGGGTGCCCTTCGGTCACGGACTCCGACGTGAACAGGTAAGACGGTGAGTTCGCGAAGCTGGATGTCATTGGGGTTTCCGAATCCTCGTTATTTACTCTATGTGCCGATGTCCCAGCTTGAGAGGTAGTGCTCCTGGGCGTCGGTGAGCGTGTCAATGGCGATGCCCATTGCCTGTAGCTTGAGACGGCCGACTTCCCGGTCGATCTCGGATGGAACGGTGTACACCCTGTTCTCAAGGTCCTTTGCGTGGAGCGCAAGATGCTCGACGCACAGGGCCTGGTTCGCGAAGCTCATGTCCATAACAGCGGACGGGTGCCCCTCCGCCGCGACGAGGTTAATGAGCCGGCCCTGCCCGAGAACGTAGAGCTTCCGCCCGTCATCGAGAAGGTACTCGTCGACGAACTCGCGCACGGGCTGTTTGCCGTCGGCCATCTCCTCCAGGGACTCCATGTCGATCTCGACGTCGAAGTGCCCGCTGTTGGCCACGAGCGCCCCGTCCTTGATGACCTCCAGGTGACTCTTGCCGATGGCGTGCATATTGCCCGTCAGCGTAATGAAGATATCGCCGACCTTCGCGGCCTCGTCCATGGTCATCACCTGGTGACCGTCCATGGCGGCTTCGAGTGCGCGTATGGGGTCCACCTCAGTCACGATGGTGTGTGCTCCCATCCCCTTCGCCCTCATCGCCACGCCCTTGCCGCACCAGCCGTACCCAGCTACTACCACGCGCTTTCCCGCGAACAGCACGTTCGTGGCCCGGATGATCCCGTCGAGGGTGCTCTGGCCAGTGCCGTAGCGGTTGTCGAAGAAATGCTTGGTCTGAGCGTCATTGACGGCGATGGCAGGATAACCGAGCTTGCCAGCCTCGGCCATGTTGTTGAGCCGAATGACCCCCGTCGTCGTCTCCTCCGTTGCGCCTAGAACCCCGCCCAACAGGTCGGGGCGCTCGGTGTGGATGACGGTAGCAAGATCGGCGCCGTCGTCGATCATAATATGTGGCGCATGGCCGATGGCGGCTCGGATGTGCCCGTAGTAGGTCTCGTTGTCCTCGCCGTTGATGGAGTAGGTCGGAATCCCGTACTCGGCCACGAGAGCCGCCGCAACGTCGTCCTGCGTGCTCAGCGGGTTGCTGGCGCAAAGCACCGCGTCCGCCCCACCCGCCTGCAGCGCGAGCATGAGATTGGCCGTCTCCGTCGTAACATGGGAGCAGGCAGAAACTCGTACGCCCTCCAATGGGCGTTCCTTGGCGAACCGCTCTCGAATCTGCGCCACCACGTTCATCTCGCGAGCCGCCCACTCGATTCGCCGGACTCCCGTCGAGGCCAAGGAAATGTCCTTGACGTCTCCCTTATACTCCTGCGTCTTCGTCGTCACCCGTTATACTCCTCATCCTGCCATGATCGGCAGGCTCTCGATTATCTGTTTCTCCTCGGCAATGATTCATCTTCCGCTAATGGCTCGAACCGTGTCAACGTCGCAAGTTGCCGGAATCGCGATTCGATCTCTTCACTCGTCGCTTCCGCAAGGCGTTCGAGGCTGAACCCCTCAACGACGAACGACGCCATTACCGACCCCGTGACTGCTGCCCGCCGGAATCCTGCCTCGCTAAGGTCCTCCGTCGCGGCGAGATATCCCAGGAATCCTCCCGCGAACGTATCTCCCGCCCCCGTCGGGTCGATGACATGCTCCAGCGGCACGGCGGGCGTCAGGAAGGGCTGCCCGTCATGAAACAGAATCGCGCCGTGTTCTCCTCGCTTGACCACCACAGTGCTTGGACCCATCGAGTGAATGGCTCGTGCCGCCTGCATGAGGTTCACGGACTCCGTAAAGCTCCTTGCCTCGTTCTCGTCCATGAACACGATGTCGACCTGCCGGACGACCTCTTTTAGCTCCGCTCCATTCCCCTCGATCCAGAAATTCATTGTGTCGAGCGCGACCAGCTTGGGGCGTTCACGCATCTGCTTGAGGACATCAAGCTGGAGAGACGGTGCGATATTCGCAAGGAACAGGCAAGGGGATACACGTTGGGTATCACTCAGCCTTGGCGCGAAATCAGCGAACACGTTCAACTGCGTGTCCAGGGTCGTTCGGGTATTCACGTCCTCCGGGCCATAGACCCCCGACCACCGAAACGTTTGTCCCTCGACTCGTTCCAGTCCGGAGACATCAACATCGTGGGAGCGGAACAGTTCCACGTCGCCGTCTCGGAAGTCCTCGCCTACCACCCCAACGAGGCTAACCGGCGCGAAGTTACTACATGCTACGGAGAAGAAGGTGGCGGAACCGCCGAGTGCGTCATCCCGGCGGCCTGCGGACGTCTCTACGGAGTCGTACGCCACCGACCCTACTACAAGGACGGTCATGCTCGTGCGTTAACTCGCCCGCTCGCGCTCGGCCTTGCGGCGTGCCTGGAGTTTCTTAGGTGCTTGCGGTGCTTTCTCCACGCCACACGCTTCCGCTTGTTCATCAACGCCCCTCTTGGAATGGATCTAACCGTCGGCGCCGTAGCTCGTGGGAAGGCCTTGCTCAATCCATCCCGGCGTGCCGTCCTCGATGTTGTACAGATTTTCGGGGTCAATACCCATGGCGCCGGCCATCTCGGCGGCAAGACCACTCCGTACACCCTGCGCGCAGATGAAGAGCAGCTTCTTATCCATCGGTAGCTCCTCAATCCGCATCAGCAGGTCGTCAACCGGGATCGCCAGTGCGCCCGTCACGTGTCCCGACAGGTACTCATCCTCACGGCGTACGTCCACCACGACCGAGTCGTCGTCCTCGTACATCTCGGCCGCCTCAGCGATGGTGAGTCTGTAGTAAGGCTCGTTCGCCTCTCTCCTCGGCATCTTCTACACCTCCACACTCGACGCCCTGCGCGTCGTTCTCGATTTACAGGTATGGACCGATGATCGCCGACAGCCTCGATTTTGCCTCGTCGGGTATCAGGTCGCGGCTTGTGATTATAGCGCGTTCAAGGGCCGATTGACAGTCGCACGGCTTCGATTCGGGAATGCACGCGGCTAGGTCGGGCAGGAGTGCCTGGGTCGTCGCCACGTTCTTCATGAGATTCGCCACGACGAGGTCAACCGAGACCTCAGCCTCCGTCCGGTGCCAAACGTCGTAGTCTGTCACCAGCGCCAAGGTCGCGTAGCAAATTTCAGCTTCACGGGCTAGCTTGGCCTCCGGCAACGCCGTCATTCCGATGATGCTTGCACCCCAAGACCTGTACAACTGCGACTCGGCGCGCGTGGAAAACTGCGGCCCCTCCATGACGACGTAAACACCTCCGTCGTGGACGGTGACCGACGTATTACTTGCAGTCTCCACGAGGTCTTGTCGGAGCTCCGAGCAGAACGGGTCCGCGAACCCGACGTGTGCCGCCACTCCGTTCCCGAAGAACGTGCTCACGCGGCCTCGTGTCCGGTCGATGATCTGGTCGGGCACAACCATGTCCAACGGCGCAATACTCTCTTGCAGGCTCCCAACTGCGCTGATCGAAATGATGCGCTCGGCTCCCAATAGCTTGAGTGCGTAGATGTTGGCTCGAAACGGTATCTCACTCGGCAAATGGCGGTGACCCTTCCCGTGTCGAGCGAGGAAGGCAACCCTCCGCCCTTGAAGCGTTCCTATCGTGAAAGCGTCGCTCGGCGGGCCGAACGGCGTGTCGATGGATACCTGATCGGGGTCCGTCAGACCGTCGATGTCGTACAGCCCGGAACCTCCGATGAATGCTATCTCGGCTTCAGCCATCGCTGCTCACTTCCTAGCGCGACGCCTATTCGTTCTCCTGCTCCGCGAGCGGGCGGCTCCGGTAGTAGACCCCCCATCGCTGCATGACCTCCCGGACGTTAGAGTCTTCAAGCTCCGCCAGCTCCCTGAAGAACCCCGCGAGCGAGTGCACGTGGAGGAGGTCATCGGAGCAGACCCAGTTCTTCTCCGCTCGAACGACGTACACGAGACCATTTTGGTGCTCGCATTCCAATTCCACTCTTCGGCTGCCAGTCTCGCCCTTGACGTTCAATCCGAATTCACTCATGTCCGCGCCCCTTGATGTGTGGTAGGCTGATGGTCGGCTACAGGCATTATATCAACGCCCTACGCAAAACTACCTTCGCGCTACACCTCCATGTCGATAATCTCGGTCCAAGACCTTACCAGGAGCTACGGGAAGATCGAAGCCGTAAAGGGCGTATCGTTCGACGTGGAGGCCGGTGAAATCTTCGGCTTTTTGGGACCAAACGGCGCCGGCAAGACCACCACGATCAACATGCTCTGCACACTCGTCAAGCCGGGCGGGGGCGGAGCCACCGTCAACGGTCACGATATCGTCCGTGAAAAGAACGAGGTTCGGCGGTCCATCGGCCTCGTGTTCCAAGACACGACGCTCGACGACTACCTTACCGCCGAGCAGAACATTATGTTTCATGCCATGGCTTACGGAGTCCCCAGAGACGTGCGGAAGGAACGAACGAAGGCGCTCCTGACCCTGATGGGCCTCTGGGATCGACGCAAGGGACACATACGCACCTACTCCGGCGGAATGAAGCGAAGACTGGAGATCGCTCGTGGGCTCATTCATCTGCCACGCGTGCTGTTCCTCGACGAGCCGACGCTGGGACTCGATCCGCAGACCCGCAACCGCATCTGGGAGTATATTCGCGATCTGCGCCGTGAGGAGGACCTCACCATCTTTCTCACGACCCACTACATGGACGAGGCTGAGAACTGCGACCGCATCGCCGTCATCGACCACGGCGAGATCGTTGCCCTCGACACCCCGGACAATCTCAAGAGCCAGGTGGGGGGAGACTTGCTGACTCTGCGGACCGACGACATCTCGCACGCCGAGTCGGAACTGCGTGACAGGCACTCTCTCGAACCGGAGGTCCGTGACGGCGCTATCACCGTGCGCGTCCCCAACGGAGAGTCGTTTCTGCCCCGGTTCGTACAAAGCTACGAAGGCGGGATTCAGTCCATCGGCCTGCGACGGCCCACGCTAGATGATGTGTTCCTTCACTTGACCGGACGTGAGATTCGCGACGAAGAGGTCAACGATCAAGGACAGATGATGCAGATGATGCGTATGAGATATCGCTAGCACACGACTATCTCCTCTTCAACGGACAATGGACTCAGCACAATCTAGCAGTGGGCATCCCAAGAAATAAATAGGACACTCTCATGCCACGCAGCGGAAAAGTTCGACGAGTCTACGATAACGACGACGCCTGGATCATGGCGGAGACCAAGCCGCCCCTGACGCCGGACATCATGTGGTTCGACATGATCGAGCCGCACGAGGGATCTCCCGTCGATGGCTGGCTATACTCCGTCGGCGGCCACGACGTGTATGACTACGAGACCGACATCGGAGAGCGCACCTCCGAGGCCTACGCCGAGCGGGGCGACCGTCGCCAGCGCAATCGAGGGGACAACCTCCGACACATGATCGACCACCACGGAGGCCCCATGGCCGTCATGACCGAGCAGTGCCACCGCCTCGGCATGGACTTCCTCCCCTCGGTTCGCATGAACGAGCACTACGACATCGACCCGGACGACCCCGCCTTCGGAAAGCTCCGCCGCGAGCACCCTGAGCTCACCATCGGCAAGGGCGTGGACCTGCCTGAGCCGAGCATGGAGTGGGGAGTCGGCACCGGCCTGGACTATGCCCTGCCAGAGGTGCGCGACTACATGAGTTCCATCGTCCTAGAGACGGTCGAGCGTTGGGACGTCGACGGGGTGGAGCTCGACTTCTTCCGCCACCCTACCCACTTCAACATCGAGGAGGCCTACTCCAACCGCTACCTAATGACCGACATGGTCGAGAAGATACGCCGCCGGATGGACGAGATCGGCGAGGTGCGCGGAAAGGGACTCGATCTCATGGTGCGTGTTCCCGCGACCATCGAGCGCTGCGAGCGACTGGGCCTCGACATACGAGAGTGGGTGGAATCCTATCTCGTCGACGTGGTCGTGGCGGGAGGCGGGTTCGTCCCGTTCGAGATGCCGATCAGGGAGTTCGTGGACCTCGCCGAGGGCACGGAAACTCTCATCTACGGTTGCCTGGAGGCGTACCGTCCCGCCGTGGATGAGCTCACACTCAGGGCAATTGCCTCGCGCTATTGGGACGCCGGTGTCGACGGCCTGTACCTGTTCAACTTCTACTCCATGCCGCAGGAGTGGAAGCGCCGCGTGCTCGCAGACCTCATCGACCGCGACGGTCTCCGCCGCATGGACAAGCGCTACGAGACCGACGATCGTTCTCGCTTCGCCCCTACCTCGCATCTCCATCTCACGTTCCTCAACGCGATTCCGCGTGCCCAGCTTCCCGTAACTCTTCGTCGAACCTCAACCGGATCAGGCGTCAAGGTCGCGATGGACATGCCGGAGAGCTTTCGGAACGCGCACACGACCCTCGGCCTCAGGTTTGGGGGCCTTGCCGAGAACGATGTGGTCGGAGTGGCCGTCAACGGGTTGACGCTGTCGGACGCTCCCACGAAGGGAGACGGCTGGACCCACGTCTTCTACGAGGAAGGGTGGAACAAGTACCCGTCCGAGACGAAGACCGAGGAGCTTCCGGGTGAAACTCTCGCCTACGATCTCGCCCCGGCAATGCTCCAACGGGGAATGAACACGGTCGAGGTCAAGCTCGTGTCCGAAGACCCCGAACGCAAGGACGACCTTGAACTCCGGCAGATCAGGGTCGAAGTACGGTACGAGTAGCTCCCTACCCTCAAGTGACTTCGCAGATCCCCGATGTAGTCCTGCAACGGTGGGAAATCTCTCCCGTCAGCTACATGAGTGGTCGACTTAACCAACATTGGCTTGTCGAACACCAAAGCAGCCAACTGGTGGTTCGCGGTTATTCAGACGAGGCGTTCCCTCACATTGCCTATGAGCTCGAAGTATTGGCACGCCTGGACGATGCGGGCTGGCCGGTTCCCTCGGCCGTAGAAGAGCCGATTCAGATCAACCGACTGACCTGGTGTCTGTTCAAGTTCCTTCCGGGGACATGCCGCGCGAGCAATGAGCCCGAAGAACGCCGGGCGAGGGGACGGCTTCTGGCTGAACTACACCAAACTACGGCTTCGCTCACAAGAAGGGGACAACGTCGAGGGTTTGGTCTATCGGACGAAGTGATCGGCGACCCCGGACTCATCGACTCGATACGGAATTATGAGCAACGCCGTCCGTCAGAGGGACACGTCATGAGGTGGCACGTCGACCAAGCGGCGCAGGTCTTTGACCGTCTCGACCTCGACGAAGCGGTCACTACCGTCCTGCATGGCGACTTTACCCCTTGGAATCTCCTGTACGAAGGCGAAAATCTCACCGGTGTATTGGACTTTGAGGCAACCCACCTGAACTACCGGGTAGCCGACTTCGCCAACTCCTGGCGTGGATATCAGGATGAGGTCATCGAAGGCTACGAAGAGGTGTGTAAGCTGTCCGACCTGGACTGGGAGCTGCTCATGCCCGTCTACTGGGCGTGGATGTTTATCGGAGTCAAAAAGTCGATCGAGACCTCATTGGAAGAGAAAGGCGCCCTGCCCGACTTTGAGTGGCAAATCAGGCATCTGCTCCGCAGAGAAGGACTGATGAGCCGTCTGGCCCGTCCCTACCCCAAGTAGCGGTAATCTGCCAGGAGTCTCAGATCTCAAACGACATCAACTCCTCGGAGAACACGAGGTCGCCGTCGTAATGTTTCTTCGCGTCACCGATGCCCTTCTCCATGACCGGGTGCTGCGCCAGGTGCGGTCCAACGTGGGCGAGCACCAGCTTCTTCACCCCCGCTTCCTGGGCCATCTTCGCTGAACCCACGTTGCCCATGGCCCCGTGCTGCTCACCTCGCTCGCGCATGTGCTCTTCCTCGTCCCAGCACATCGTTATCAGGACGTCGGCTCCCTCGGCAAGCTTCGTCACGGAGTCGCACGGCTCGGTATCCCCTGTGAAGACCACGCTGCCCTCGTCGCTGTCGATGCGATAGGCCAGCGAATCGAGGTACGGCTGGACGTGGACGGCATCCGCCCCCGTGACCTCCCAGCTTGACCCGGAGAAAATCCTGCCTGCCGTGATGTCCCTGGCGCTCACCTCCGGGGGCATCCGGGGAGGCGTGCCACCCCGGTTCACGTAGACTTTCTGGCTGGCCGGATGGTTCACACGCGCCTTCCAGTCGTGGGAGAACGCGCCTTCGCTCTCGTCCAGGATTCGGTGCGTCAGCTGCTCGGTCAGCGTCGGCCCGAATACCTGCAGAACGTTCTCCTTGCCGATGCTCTGGTCCCACCGAGTCAGCAGGAAGCAGGGATAGTCCACGTCGTGGTCGAAGTGATGGTGCGTGAAGAACAGGTAGTCGATCTCCGTCGGCCACAGCCCGGCTTTGACCAGCTTGTGCGTCGCGGCAGGGCCGCAGTCGACCATGATCTGCTCCCCGCCGACCTCCAGCACGTACGAGGTGCCGTACCGGGCGGGTGTAGGGGTCGGCGTTCCGGCCCCGAGGATGGTAAGGCGGGCCATATCGAGGGTCTCCTTCAGCGAGAAATCGGTGTGAGTTTAGCAGAAAATCCTTCCTACGAACGACTACAATGTTGGGCACCACCAGAGCGGCCCAAAGTTGTGGACAGACAGACCAAAGCATACCTATACGCGGGGACCGCAGTACTCATGTGGTCGACGGTGGCGTCGGCGTTCAAGGTGTCGCTGCGCTACGTCGAAGTGCCGCACATGCTGCTCTACGCGACGCTGGTGTCAGCGCTGGTGTTCCTTGTGGTCGCGGCGTGGCAGCGGAAGCTGGGGCAGGTCTTCTCGTGTACGCCTAAGGAGTATTTGCGATCCGCCGCGCTCGGATTCCTCAACCCCTTCCTGTATTACCTCGTCCTGTTCGAGGCCTACGACCGTCTCCCCGCACAGGAAGCCCAACCCCTCAACTACACCTGGCCCGTGGTGGTGGTCATCCTCTCGGTGCCTTTGCTCAAGCAGCCTATTGGACGGGTATCCCTGGCGGCGATTCTGGTGAGTTTCTTCGGCGTCCTTGTGATCTCGACGCGCGGCGATCTACTGGGCTTTCGCTTCGACGACCCGCTCGGCACAGGGCTGGCGGTCGGGAGCGCGTTCATCTGGGCGACGTTCTGGCTTACCAACGTCCGGGACAAGCGCGACGAGGTCGTCAAGCTGCTCCTGAGCTTTTCCTTCGGGCTGGTATTCGTCACCATCGCCGCCTTCATACTGGCAGGCCCGCCTCCCCTTGACCTTCGCGGCATCGGCGGGTCGGCGTACGCGGGCGTCTTCGAGATGGGCATAACCTTCGTGCTCTGGATGCGGGCGTTGTCGCTCTCCCGGACAACCGCGCAGGTCAGCAACCTCGTCTTCCTCTCGCCGTTCGTCTCGCTCGCGCTGATCGCCGTCATCGTTGGGGAGACGATTCTGCTGTCGTCGATCATCGGGCTGGTGTTCATCATCGGCGGAATCGTCATTCGCCGCTTCGACCGGACCGTGCCACAGTCGACCTGAAGTGGTACCATCCGCACCAAGACAACCATTGGAGGAACAAATATGGAACTGGGCTACTTCACGATGCCGCTGCATCCGCCCGGCTCTAACCTTACCCAGACGCTTGAAGACGATCTGCAGCAGATGATCACGCTCGATAAGCTGGGCTATCGTGAGGCTTGGATCGGCGAACACTTCACGGCCCAGTGGGAGAACATTCCCGCGCCCGACCTCTTCATCGCGCAGGCTCTCGGCCTGACCGACAACATCATTTTCGGCACCGGCGTCTCCTGCCTCCCGAACCATAACCCCTTCATGCTGGCCCACCGCATCGCGCAGCTCGACCACATGGCCAAAGGACGCTTCCACTGGGGTGTCGGCTCCGGCGGCTTCGTTGGAGACTTCGAGGTCTTCGGCTTCGATCCGAGCAAGGGAGAGCATCTCGCCATGTCGCGCGACTCCCTGGAACTCGTGCTGCAGCTCTGGCGTGACCCCAAACCCGGCCGGTACAAGAGCAAGTACTGGGACTTCAACGTGCCGGAGACTATCGGCGAGATCGGCCTCGACCTTCACGTCCGCCCGTACCAGCTTCCGCACCCGCCCATCGGCGTCGCGGGAGTATCTCCCAACTCGGGTACTCTCGTCGTTGCGGGTGAGCGCGGCTTCATTCCCATGAGCATCAATATCGTTCCTCCGTCCGTAATCGGCACCCACTGGGAAGCCGTCGAGAGGGGCGCAGAGAAGACGGGGCGAGTCCCCGACCGGTCGACGTGGCGCATCGCCCGCGAGGTGTACGTCGCCGAGACCACCGAGCAGGCCCGGAAGGAGGTCATGGAGGGCACCCTGGCCCGCGACTTCGCGCAGTATTTCATGCGGATGCTGCCCTACACCAAGCGGATCGACCTGCTCAAGGACGACCCCGACATGCCCGACTCCGACGTCACCCTCGACTACGTCCTCGACAACATCTTCATCGTCGGCAGTCCCGACCACGTGGTGGAACGGCTAGAGGAACTCTATCACGGCGTCGGCGGCTTCGGCATCCTCCTGACAATGGGTCACGAGTGGGAGCCGCGAGAGCAGTGGGAGCGATCGATCACCCTTCTAAAGAACGAGGTGATTCCTCGATTGCCTTGATACGGAACGACTCCCCCTCAAGATTTGCCTGACAATTGGGGGAACAGAAAGTGGAAAGTATTGCTAGGGAGTGGGGAGGGGGCTGTTTTAACCTGACATTTCCTGACATATTCGGACATTTCTTTCTTTGCAATGAGTATTCCTGTTAGTCGTAAGGGGCTCCGCCCGGTTGTGTCAGCGTTCTCTGATTCGTCCTCGGCATCGCGGATCAAATCGTCTACATCGGCTAATGTAGCACATATGTGCTTCGCAATCAAGTCCCGTGTGCGGAGAGTGAAGCTGGTATTCGCATCGCGGCCGCCTGGGAACTCTTGATCTCCACCCACCGAAGGGAAGGCTCATGGACATAAACGACATCTTTACCAAGGGACTGAATATCAATGACGCCATGGACGCGTTGTGGCCCGTGTTGGTTTACGTTCTCGGCATGTCCATCTTTGCGATCTTTGTTTTCAAGTTCTACCGGTTCGTGGCTGCCAGGGACGTATTCGAGTTGGATATAGGCAAATATGAAGGGCTTAGCTTCCGATGGATGAGGTCTCTCCTTCACCGAATTCTCTTTGTCGTCAAGTACCTCCTTCTTTTCCCGGTATTCGCGTTCTTCTGGTTCGCAGTCCTGACGGTGATATTGGCTTTCTTGTCCAAAGATCAGACCTTCTCGCAAACGCTACTTATAGCCCTCGTCACGGTCAGCGCCATCCGCGTCACGGCCTACTACAAGGAAGACCTCGCTCGGGACCTGGCCAAGATCCTGCCTTTCGCGGTACTGAGCGCTCTGCTCATCAATTCGTCATTCTCTTCCGTTTCGGATTCCCTGGACAGGCTGAGAATGGCCGGAGATTACAGCGAGACCATTTTCTACTATCTGGTCTTCCTCATAGCCTTGGAGTTTGTGCTGCGGCTCCTTGTGGGCGTCATGAAGCCCATAGTGGGCTTGAGAAACGGAAGCACCAAACCCATCGAACCATCTGACGACTCGGATATGCCATCGCGGACGGAAGCGCCTTCCGCTTGAGGGATACTTCCATCTGCCCGTGTTCGAGCGCCGTCTTCGACTAGCGTACCCATCTCATACGCTGTAGGCTGGATTCATGGAACCTGATGAGATTGTGGTCGCCCGACTGAACCAGGGAGCAACCGTCCTGCGCTACGTGGACAGGACCCCGTCGCGTGTCACCCTCGCACTTGGTCGCAACAAGCAGGCCAAGCTGCCCGCCGATCGCGTGTTGTACGCGACAGGAATCGTCCCTCGCGACTACGAAGGTTTCCTGAAATTTCGCGACGGGGCGGAGAAGGCGACCAAAGAAATAGACCTATCGGAAGTCTGGGAGGTAGCGGTCGACGAACAGATCGCTATGAGCGTTAAAGAGATCGCCGATCTGTACTATGACAGCGACTTCGGGCCAGCAGAGATGGTCGCCCTGACGCTGCATCTCGATCACGGCTCCGACTACTTCGTCCTTCAAGACGGGGGGCACGTTCCTCGTACGGAGGAGGAACTTGAGGCTCTTCGTGCCCGGCGGCGGCGGGAGGCGGAGAATGCCGAGGCTGCCGAGACCCTCATGGCCTCCTTGAATTCCGGGACTCTCCCCGATCCCATGTCACGCCTGCACGAGAATTTCTTGGAACACATTAGGGGCTTCGCCGTACATGGTGACGAATATACCCGCAGCTATGCCGCGCACAGCTTGCTGCACGATGCGTCGGACGGGACTCGCGATCTCCAGCGCCGGGCATTCGACCTGCTTGCGGGGGCGGGAGTCTTTTCGGATGACGAGCCATTGGAGCTGCACCGCGCCGAGATCGAGGAGGATTTTTCTAAAGCCGCGCTCGAAGAGACGGAGGCTATTCCTCGAAATTCTCTCTCGGACGACCGGGAGCGGCTCGACCTCACGGAACTCGACACCTTCACCATCGACGACGCGGACACACGAGACCGTGATGACGCGCTCTCCATAGAGACGGTCGACGACGGATTCCGCCTCGGCGTTCACATCGCGGACGCAGGCGCGCTCGTAGCCATCGACGGGGCGATGAACATGGAAGCGGACCGGAGGATGGCGACCCTCTACCTCCCCGATCGCTCGATACCGATGCTCCCGCCGGAATTCGTCCACCACGTTGGAAGCCTCGATCCCGACCAAGTTCGTCCGGCCGTGAGCCTGCTCGTCAGCATCGACGAGTCGGGACAGGTGCAGGACTACGAGATCAGACCGTCTCTCATACGTAGCCGGGCCGCCATTTCCTATGTCGAGGCGGACGACGCGATTGCAGACGAGACGCGCGGATGGCACCGCGTCCTGCAACCTCTCAGCGAACTCGCACAAACCCTTCTTGCGCAGCGGGAGCGGGCGGGCGCGTTCAACGTGAACCGCGAGGAGATGATCATCAAGGTCACCGCCCCGACCGACATCGACGTGAGGGTGGTCGCTCGAAGCACGCCGGCCCGTGACCTCGTCTCCGAGATGATGGTGCTGTGCAACTCGTTGATGGCCGACTACTGCAAGGTCAACGACCTTCCGGCGTCGTACCGTTCGCAGTCCGCGCCTGATGTGGCCGACCTCGACCTGTATGACGAGGAAGGAGTCCTTCGCCCGCTGACTCGGCTCCAGCGATACCGGCTCATGCGAAGGTTCACACCAGCGGTCATTAGTGTGACACCGACCCCACACGTCGGTCTCGGCGTAGATGCCTACATCCAGGCCACCTCTCCCCTGCGACGATACCCCGACCTCGTAATGCAGCGGCAGATCAGCCACTTTCTCGCGTCAGGCGAGCCGGTCTATTCCGCCGACGATATTTCGTCGGTGGCCAAGCGCGCCGAGGTTCAAATGAGAGAGGTGTCCCGGATCGAGGAGGCGCGGCGTCGATACTGGTTCCTCAAGTACCTGATGTTGACGCGACTCGGGTCCCCTGATGAGGCCGACCACTTCACAGCCTATGTTCTGGAGAACGAGCCTCGCCGTCTTGCCGCGCTCGACCTTGACGAGTACCCGTTCCGCGTCCGCGCCGAGTTGCCTAACATGATTGAGCCGGGAACGACGGTGACACTCAAGCTGACGGGAGTCGACCTGTGGCGTCGGCAGGCCTACTTCCTCCACGTGCAGCAATCGGCGGAAACGCAATAGGGTTGGCGTGGCGCTACGACCGAAACTCTTGGTCGACCAGCCGTCGAAGCGATTCCTCGAACTCCTCGCGCTGCCATTGCCTGATCCCCGGCGCTTCAAGCTCGGTCTCCAGGTCGTCGGGGAACGAAGCAAGCCTTTGCAGACTCGCCATGGGCCAGAGGAGGCCAACTGCCAGTGAAAGTCTCTTTGCGTGTTCCGTGCGCCAAGCCCTGAGCTTGTCCAGCCGCTGCCCCACTTTCGCACGCTCGGCGCGGGAGAGTCGGCGGCCGCGTGGCTGTCGCGGTCTTTGGAGAGGCTCGGCGGCCATACCTTTCTTGATGGCGTCTCGAAGCCCTGCCGCCAGTCTGCCCCGCGCAAACATTCCGAGGCCCCGCACATCACGCAGATCAGACTTGGGTTCCGCCGCGAGCGTCAACAATGCGGCGTCCGGAATCACGCGGAAGTGTGGCCTACCTAGCCGGAGCGCATGGTGTTCCCGATACTCCATCAGCGCCTTCAATATGGAAAGTCCATGGCCGTCCAAATCGCGCGATCCCTTGACTGCGAAGACCGCCAGTTCCGGGTCGGGCGGGTTGTAGCGAATCGCCGCCAGCCGGTCGCACTCCTCTCTGACCCAATGGAGTCGGTTGAGCGCGCCAAGTCTTTCGACGAGCTTGTCTCGCAGGCCGAAAAGGTGCAGAACATCCCCGGCGGCGTATGTCAAAGCCGCGTCGCTCAGCGGGCGAATGGACCAATCCGAGCGCTGGATGTTTTTTTCTTTCGGAATTTCAATCCCCATGAAGTCCTGCAGAGTCGAGGCCAGTCCGAGACGCTCGCTCCCCACGAAGGCAGCCGCAATGCTTGTGTCGAAGAGGTTTCCAACGTGGAATCCCCAGTCACGGTCGAGGCTTCGAATGTCGTGGTCGCCGGAGTGGAGCACGGTCTCGACGGCGGGGCTCGACAAGACCTCGCCCAGGGGACTCATGTCGTCGATGGCGAGGGGGTCTATCAAGCAGACGCGGCCAGAAGCAAATAGCTGGATGAGGCAGATGCGTTCGGGGTACCGAAAGAAGCCGTTCGACTCGAGATCGAAGGCAACTCGGGGCTCCCTGGAGATTTGCTCGATGACCCGCCTGAAGCGGTTGTCATCGGTGATCAACTCGTAGTCTTTGGTCGGCGCTCGACCGCGCCGTTGCGAGGGAGGCGAAGATGATCCTTTGCGGGGTTTAGTGTCGGTTCGGTGGTGTTGACTCATCGACGCGGGAGTGTACCACAACCAGGTGGGGAGAGGGGTAAGGGTTAACCGGGTGCAGGACGACTGATGCTGGCGGTCATTTGTTCTAGGGTATAATTCTCTTGGGATCGGTTTATGCATTAGCCAATCGAGACAGTATCTCTAACACCCGGCGACGCAGTCCGTTGATGAGGTGGGGGAGCAACAGCAGATCTAAGGAGTTATTTCATGCGATTCTCGTCCTGGAAATCGATCTTCACGATAGGACTGCCGGTAATGGTCATTCTTCTGGCCGTGGCTTGCGGGACGGACGAGGAGGGTGATGACAGCCCGTATCAGATAGGCGTCATGGAATCCCTCACGGGCGCGGGTGAGACCTACGGGCAAGTGGCCAACAATGCCAAGCAGATGGCCATGGACGAGATCAACGCGGCGGGCGGGATCGACGGGCGTATGCTGGAGCTTGTCGTTGAGGACTCGAAATGCAGCGCTCAGGACGCGATTAATGCCTACAACAAGCTCACCGACGTGGACGGGATGAAGATCATCCTCGGCACATCGTGCAGCGGCGCGATGCTCGGCGTAGCGCCGCTCGCCGAGGCTGACGGAGTGGTGCTCTTTTCGGGCCTTGCCAGCAATCCCGACATCGCCAACGCGGGCGACTACATCTTCCGCACGCAGATCAGCGATATCGAGGTGGGCATCAGAACGGGCGACGTTCTTTGGGCGGACGGAGTCCAAGCGCTTGCCACCATCACAGAAGAGACCGACTACGCCGCGGGTGTGAGGCGCACCTCGGTTGCCCAGTTCGAGAAGAACGGCGGCAGGGTCATCGCCGAGGAACGATACGGCTCCGACACCACGGACTTCCGATCGCAGCTGACGAAGCTGATTGATGCCAACCCGGACGCTCTCCACATAGCGCCGCAGTCCGAGTTCTCGGCGGGCACCATCGTCAAACAGGCGCGAGAGCTGGGATATGAGGGGCCGATCTACGGGGAAACGATCACGGTGGGAACGACCGCACTCAATATCGCGGGCGATGCGGCAACAGGCCTCAAGGCAATCACGGCCGCTCCCGACCCCAACAACGCTAAGGCCCAGGAAGTGCTTGCCAACTTCCGGAAACGTTTCAATTATATAACCCTGCCGTGGCACCTCGGTTCGGCTTATGACGACGTGCAGATCGCGGCGGAATGCCTCAGGCAGACCAAAGACGATCAGGACGCCGACGGATTTCGAGACTGTCTGTACGGCATCACCTGGAGCGGCGCTCTCGGAGACAACTACAGCTTCGACGAAGACGGCGAGGTCGTAGGGCTGTCAAGGGCTGTCGTCGAGGTCCTTCCCCCGGCCCAGAGGACCGAGGAGAACTTTGGGTATCGCGTCCTAGGCGACGATCAGCCAGAGTAAGGTGTTACGCACGGCGTGATGCGTTTGTGTTGGTCCACGCATGATCGAATTGTGAATGATTCGTAATTTCAACGTGGTTCACGTACTTGCAAGACTCACGTAGCGGTGATAAAACGTATCGGAAGCATCAGCCTATAGGGAGCATCCTTACGAAAAGGGGGTTTGTCATGCAATTATTCTCATGGAAACGAATTGTCGCATTAGGCTTGCTGGCGGTTCTGGTGTCGGTGGTCGTGGCTTGTGGAGATGATGAAGATGAGGGAGACGGAGAACCGTTTCGCATAGGAGTCATGGAGTCGCTTACAGGTCCCGGCGAGACCTACGGGCAGGTGGCCAATCAGGCTAAGCAGCTGGCCGTTGAAGAGATTAACGCGGCCGGCGGCATCAACGGGCGTATGATCGAGCTAGTCGTCGAAGACTCGAAGTGCAGCGCCCAAGACTCGATCACCGCCTACAACAAGCTGACTGACGTGGACGGAGTGAAGATCATCCTCGGCACATCGTGCAGCGGCGCCATGCTGGGAGCGGCGCCTCTCGCGGAGGCCGACGGCGTGGTGATGTTCTCAGGGCTTGCAACGAACCCGGACATCGCCGAGGCCGGCGACTATATCTTCCGGACGGCGATGAGTGACGCGCAGCTTGGCATCGACACCGGTAACGTGCTGTGGGCGGACGGGATCCGCAAGCTCGCCACCATCAACGAGTCCACCGACTACGCCGAGGGCGTGAGGCGGGCCTCCGTCGCGCAGTTCGAGAAGCGCGGCGGCGAGGTCGTGGCGGAGGAGCAGTACGCGTCAGAGACCACCGATTTCAGGACCCAGTTGACCAAGCTGCTCAACGCAAACCCTGATGCCGTTCTCCTGGCCGCGCAGGGGGAATTCAGTGGCGGGACCATCGTCAAGCAGCTACGGGAACTGGGCTACGAAGGGAATATCTACTCCGAGGTCGTACCCGTCGGGTCTGAGGCTCTAAAGATCGCCGGGGACGCCGCCACGGGCCTGAAGGCCATCACGGCGGACCTCGATCCTGCCAACAACAAGGCGCAAGAGGTTCTTGGCAACTATAGGAACCGCTACGGCCAGGTCACCCTGCCGTGGTACCTCGGGTCGGCTTACGATGACGTGTACATCACCGCTGAGTGCCTCAAGAAGACGGGTGACGATCAGGACGCGGACGGCTTCAGGGACTGTCTCTACGACATTACTTGGAGCGGAGCTATTGGGGTAGGCTACAGCTTCGACGACAAGGGCGAAGTCGTGGGCCTTTCCAACGTGGTCGTGCAGGTGCTCCCCGTGGCTGAGAGAACCGAAGACAATAACGGCTACAAGGTCCTTGGAGGCGCTCCGACAGAGTAGCTCACTCCTTTCTGTCCTCGATGCCGATTGGTATAGCTTCACATCGTGGACGACCGATGAGCGTAGTCCATCTGAATGCAAGGCCTCCCGCGCCGTCATATTTGAACGGCGCGGGAGTCTAGACAGAGGCCCTATACGTAGATGAGTCTCAAAAGACTGAGGTTCGCCTGGTGGAGCCGTCTGCTTCCCAGTGATAATGGTCACAGCAGAATCCTAGCGACGGCGATGACGGTAGCCGTAGTCGCGTATCTCGCATGGAAGATCACCGAGTCCCCTGATCAGGCCGTGCAGTTCGCCTTCAACGGCCTGGCCGTAGGAGCCATCTACGCCCTGCTCGCGATGGGCTTCACCATCGTCTACAGTACCGTATGGTTCTTCGATCTGTACTACGGGGCGGCGGCAGCCATAGGAGCTTACGGCGTCTTCTACCTCAGGTCACAGGACGGCTTCGGCGGTAACGATTACACAAACCCCTACGTCAATGTCATGCTTGCCGCCGTGACCGCCGGAGTGGTCGCGTGGGCCCTCTACGAGGCATTCTTCCACAAGCTGCGACCTCGTTTCGACCGAAGAGTCCTGTACGCAGTCGGAGGGCTCTTGGCCGTCGGCGCCGGGGGCTACATGGGGCTCGTTCTGAGCTTCACCGACGACACCCACGTCATCGTTAGCCCGGCGATAGGCATCCTGGTGGCGTTTATTGCGGGCTGGGCCCTGTTCCGAGGCGTTCGACTCGCACTTCCGACGCCGAGGGCTACACCCTTTCTGATCATGGCGGGGATCGTCGGGGTGGCACTGGGAGGATACTGCGCGTTTCTCATCGCAAACGCACCCGGATCGAACCTCTACGTCAGCTGGGGAGTGTCCTGCCTGATGGCGGGGATCGTCGCCGTAGCATTTTACCGAGGTCTCTACGTGTACATGCGCGAGCGCGCAAGGTCGCCCCTCATCATGCTCGTCGCCACGCTCGGCATCCTTCTGGCCATCACCGCCGCGACCTCCATCATCTTCGAGAGCAATCCACGTCCGCTTCCGGAGGCCTTCGGCAGCGCTCCGTGGACGATCTTGGGCAGCAACATCAAGGGGTTCAACGTCTTCACCATCGGGGTGGCCATTATCGGTTTCGTCTTCTTGCTGTTCCTCTTGAGAATGACCTCATTCGGCAAGGCAGTGCGGGCCATCGGCGACGACGAAGAGGTCTCGAAGGTGGTGGGAATAAACACCACCGTCATCATCGCGATCGTGTTCTTCATCGGCGCGGTCTTCGCGGCTATGGCAGGGCTGCTTAGCGGCCACGACACGGCCATTCAGCCGAGGATGGGCCTCTTGCTCCTGCTGAAGGGCTGGATAGCCTCCGTGGTCGGAGGCATAGGCAACCTGTACGGCGCAATCGTGGGCGGGTTCGCTTTGGGCATGATCGAGCAGTTCGGCATCTGGGATCTTGCCGGGGAGTGGAAGGACGTCATATCGTTCATGGTCCTCATCCTCTTCCTGTCGTTCTGGCCCAAGGGCCTCCTGCCAAGGGAGTAGGGTTTTGCAGATCGACGTAACTGCCATTGCCGACATGCTGAGACTCGCCCGCTCGCCCCGGGAATTTGCGCGATTTGCGAGGGGCAACGTGGAGCTGTGGGCCAACCTGTTAATTGTCGGGGGGGCGGTCGTGTTCATGGTGTGGCAGGGAACAGGATTCGCCATATCAGTGGGCACAGTCTTCGCC
>VXLM01000008.1 GCA_009841605.1 Dehalococcoidia bacterium | reverse complement strand
TCCTCCGCTCGGCACCCATTTTCATGATTGGTGGTGTCGGTGACAACCGACATGACCGATTGCTAAGAAAAAACACGTTCGGCCTGAGCCTGTCGAAGGCCAATTCCCCAAACACCCGCCCGTCATTCCCACGTAGGCGGGAATCCACCCTCCCACTCTGCGATCTCTGCGCTCTCTGCGGTGAATTTCCCTCGGAGGCTCGATGTGCCCCCTACCCCTCCAGCCACTCCGGCTTGAATCGCGCGAGAATCATCCGCCCACCCTGCCCGACCTCGTAATAGCACAGGATGTTCCCGTCGACCACCGCAAGGTCGGAGTACGACGCGTACCCCTCGTGGAGCAACTTCGCCACGGGCCACGTGCGGCACTCGTCATAGCTCATCCGGACCGTCAGATGCGTCCGTATCTCCGTATTGGCGGGGTGCGACAGAAGCACCCGCCCCTCGTCGAGCCGCACGATGCCCGCCTGGCATGAAGGCTCAGGCAGGTTCGCATCGTATTCGACCTCCGTCCACGTATGCCCGCCGTCCTCGCTGTGGGCGTATGCGCGGCGCTTGATGTCGTGACGGCTCCGCATGTTCATGTACACCGTGCCGTCCAGCAGCTCCACTGCCTCGCACTCGTCCGATGCGTCCCTCGTCATCTCCTCGCCTCGCTCCCATGTCCGCCCGCCGTCGTCGCTGTAGAAGGCGTACGACGACTGCACCTCGTTCCACACGGGCGGAGGCTCCCGCCACGTCGCCGGCCCCGGACTGTCGTCCGACCAGCAGGGAATCAGCAGCCGACCGCTGCGAAGCTGGATGCCGTGACCCGGCCCCGTGCCCAAGTACGACCACGAGGGCTCCTTCACGCTGTCCGTTATCTCCTCCGCCTCGCTCCAGGATAGGCCGTCGTCGTCGCTCCGCGTGACGTACACCTCCTGGTTGTCCTTGCAGAACGTCAGGAGAACTGTGCCCGTCCGGTAGTCGACGACCGGACAGGGGTTGCCGCACGTGCGGTCCCCGTCCGAGACGATCATCCGCCGCTCCTCCCACGTCCGCCCGCCGTCGGTGCTGCGCCTCACGAAAATATCGATCTCGTCATCGTCCCCTCCCGTGTGACGGCGCGCCTCGCAAAACGCCAGCACTGTGCTCTGAACCGTTACCACAAGCGTGGGTATGCGGTACTTCGTGTACCCGCCCGTGCCCGACACGAACAATCCCGTCTTTTCCATGACAGCGCCTCCACTGGCGAACTCTTGCTTTGGTTTGCAATGAAAACTATCACATCTTGCTGGCCCCGTCCCAATACCCCTCCATCCTCTATCGCACAAGCCCTTCCAACTTGACAATAACGAGTAAATTGCAACAGAATGCAACACCATGCAACATTTTCCCACTTTTCTCTTGTGATATCCTCACGTTGCCACGCTCCCCTTCGATCCACTCATTCGCCGCCATTCACGCCCCCTTCGTTGGATGCTGGATGCGATTACCCTAGCCTAGGCCCCTCATATACTGTTCGCGGAGTCCCCTCTGGCGTACACTTAAAACCGTCCGGCGCTTCGCGTTCCCCGCTGGATGGGAGCATGAGGATGAGTTTCACAGCCTACTGGAACGGCGAGTGGGTACCGAGCGAGCAGATCAGGATCGATCCTCTCGACCGGGGCTTCATGGTGGCCGACGCGACCTTCGAGGCCACGCGGACCTTCAACGGCAGGATCTACCATCTGGGCGACCACATCCGACGCCTCTACCGCTCCCTCGACTACATCCGCCTCGATCCGGGGCTGACGGAAGATGAGATGGCCGCCCTGACCGAGGAGGCCGTTGAGCGCAACCTCGATAAGCTGGATGCCGTTGGTGACCTGCACATTCACCACTTCGTGACACGCGGCAAGGGCCGCCGCGCGTGGTCTGCCGACGGGGCGCAGGTCGGCATCCGCGTCTCCGGTCTCGACTTCGCCGGTTACTACACCGCCTACGACGGCCTGAAGGCCGTGATAACCCGAACGCAGTCCTACCACGCCGAGGCCCTCGATCCGAAGATCAAGCACTACAGCCGCATGAACTTCAACCTCGCGGAGCTGGAGGCCAACGAGCTCGACCCCGGCGCGCTGCCCATCCTCCGAGACCGCGACGGCTGCATCACCGAGGGCTCGTCCTACAACGTGTTCATCGTCACCGACGGGCGGTTGCGAACCTCGACCACCCGCACCGTACTCGAAGGGGTGTCCCGCAAGGTCGTGCTCAGCCTCGCATCGCAGCTCGACATCGAGACGAGAATCGAGGACATCCAGCCCTACGACGTGCTCAACGCCGACGAGTGCTTCTTCACGAGCACCTCATGGTGCATGGTGCCCGTCACCACCGTCGACAAGCGCCCGGTGGGCGACGGCAAGATCGGCCCCGTCACAAAGCAGCTTCTAGCCGCATGGAGCGAAAACGTCAGCCTCGACATAGTAGACCAAGCCGTCCGCCACGGCAGCCGCGCTGTGGTGTAACCCTCCGCTACTCGATCTTCCGCACCACGGTGTCGAGCCCGCCCTTGAGATCGGCGTACCGCACCTGGTCCGGCGCGATGACCACCGTCCCCTCCCGGTAGCCGATATCGGTCTCCACCTCCACCCTGTCCCCCACTGACACCACCACATTCCCCGGCGCGAAGAAGTACACCTTCCCCGAAGGTGTGAACCGCACCCCGACGATCTCCCCTTGCTTTCGACGACCTTCCATCATCTTTCGTTCATCCTGAACAAGTCCCCTAGCACCCTTTCCATTTATTTACCGGTCGCATTGAATGGCTCTTATCCCCTCTCCCGTCCTGGGAGAGGGCTAGAGCCTGCCCCGTACTTGATACGGGGGTGAGGGTGTTTTGAGTAAACTGCCAATATCATGTGAACCACGTACTACCATCGTGCCTATCCTCCCGCGAGACATCACCGGATGCGCGGCATGGCGAGCATCATGTTGTCCAGCGCGAGGCGGGCGTTGGCGTTCCGGTCAAGCCGCCGTCCCGTCTCCTCTACCGCGGAGACCGCTTTCGCGACCTCTTCTACCGTAACCTTCGCCGCCCCCGCTTGGAAAGTGTCGAGTCTGGCAAGGTGCTTCACGTAGCGCGGAAGGCCCGCCTTCACGACCATCATGTCCCGCCACCACTCCAGCCAGACCGCAAGCTCGTCGCGCACGGCGTCGCGGTCGCGAGTGAAGGCGCGAGCCAGCTTCTCCGCGTACTCGAACCGCGTCTCCAACCCCGCACGCACGACCGACTCGACCGTCGTGATTTTCTCTTCGATGGCCTCCAGCACTGAGGGATCGGCGACGGTACTGATAGCCCACCCAACCCGGCCCTCCGAGAGGCGAGCGATCTCCTCTGCGATCTCCTCCTCGGCCTCGTATTCCGACCTCAGGTGGTCGGCAATCACCGACTGCCGAACGGGCCGCAACTTGTAGGTCTGGCAGCGCGACGAGATCGTGGGAAGCATCCGGTCGCTGTCGGTCGCCGCCAGGATGAAGATCACCTGGTCGGGCGGTTCCTCCAACGTCTTCAGCAGCGCCGTTGCGGCCCCCTGGCTGAGGTACTCGGCGCGGTCGAAGACGAATACGCGATACTTCCCCTCGGACGGCCTCAGGCTGGCCTCGCGCTGCACCTCCCGCACTTGGTCGATGGAGATCAGCGTCTGCGTCCTGCCCCGCGAGTCCTCCCCCAAGCCCACCACCCGCACGTCCGTGTGCAGTCCCCTCGCGATGCGGTCGCACGGCCCGCACGTGATGCAGGGCTTCGGCTCGACCTCACCGAACATATTCGGCTGCTCGTCGGCCACGCAGTTGACCGCCCGCGCTATGTCCATCGCCAGGGTCATCTTGCCGACCTGAGGCGGCCCGGCGAACAGATAGGCGTGCGCTATCCCGTCGTTATCCAACGCGCGGGTAAGCGCCCTCACCGCCTTGTCGTGCCCGACCGTCCGAAACATTTTTTGAGAAGGCCTCCTCGACTCGCCTAAAGCTGTCTTGTGCTAGTACTCAGTCAACTTGAATATAACAAATCGGACAGACAGGGATTTATCCCCTCTCCTGTCGTGGGAGAGAGCTAGGGTGAGGGTGACTTGTCATATCAAAGCTATGGTGACTATGTACCAAAGTGTAAGCACATCACAAAATGCCCTCACCCCGCGTCGGCGTTGTATACTATCGCACACTCCACCGTCTTTGAGGATATCGAATGGACCGTTACGCACCCTCCCCCGGGACTTCCGTCGAGCATCTCGACACGCCGTGTCTGATCGTGGACATGGACGCCTACGAGAGCAACCTGCAGGTCGCCGCCGACACCTACCGCGACACCGCCACCAAGATGCGCGCGCACACCAAGAACCTCAAGAGCCCGTTCCTCGCGCAGATGCAGATCGACATAGGCGGCACGGTCGGAGGCGTATGCTGCGCGAAGGTCTCCGAAGCGGAGGTGATGGTCCAGAACGGCATCACCGACATTCTCATCCCGAACCAGGTCGTAACCGACGACAAGCTCGTTCGGCTCTGCGGACTCGCCCGGCGCGGCGATATCAAGGTCTGTGTCGACGACCCCGACAACGTTCGCGCGATCTCCCGCGTGGCGGAGGCCACCGACACCAATATCGGCATCCTCGTCGAGGTGGACACCTCCATGGGTCGCGCCGGCGTGCGCAATCCTCAGCAGGGCGTCGACATCGCCAAGCTGACGAACGATCTGCCGAACGTCCGCTTCATGGGCGTGATGAGTCACCAGCACGTCGAAGGCTCGCCGACCGTCGAGGAGTACACGGAGTCCGGCACGCGGCACATCGGCATGTGTCTGGCCGTCAAGGACGCCATCGAGGCCGAGGGTATCGAGGTCGAGATGGTATCCAGCGGCGAGACTTTCTCGTACAAGCTCGCGACGGAGATTCCGGGCGTCACCGAGGTCGAGGGCGGCACCTACGCCCTCATGGACACCATGCTGGAGTTCATGTCCGAGTTCAAGTTCGCCGCCAGGCTCGTGACCACCGTCGTCAGCACTCCCCGCCCGGGCATGGCCATTACCGACATTGGCGTGCGCCACCTCTGCATGATAAACGGCATGTTCGGCCCCTCCGTGGAGGGGATGCCCGGAGTCGACGTAGCCGACGTAACCGACGAACACCTTGTCCTGCAAAGCGACGGTCGGACAGAGCTGACCGTCGGCGACACGGTCACCCTCATACCCGGTTACTCCGACGGCCTGGTCAACCGCTGGGACCGCTTCATAGCCGTCCGAAACGGCGTTGTCGAAGGAACGTGGGACTTCCCCGGTCGCGGATGCTTTCATTAGGACTTTTCATGAAAACAGCTATGGGATGTACGTTCGCCCTGAGCCTGTCGAAGGGCAATGTTGCACCGTCCACGGTGGCCCATGTACATTTTTATTCCCGCGCCCTCACTCCGTCATTCCCGCGCATGCGGGAATCCATCATCCCCCTCCGCGATCTCCGCGCCCTTTGCGGTGAATCCCCATGCCCCATGAAGACATGACGGATCAAACAGCCGAAGCCGAAGACTGGCTCCGGCTGCTTGCACACGAAAGAGGCATAAGCAGACGCCGCTTCCTGCAACTCCTCTCCGTCGGAGGCGCTGCCGCCGTGCTCGCGGCCTGTTTCGGCGACAGGCTGCCCGGAACGAGCGATCCCACCCCTGCCCCAACCGCAATGGGCCAGACGGAACCGCCGCGTTGGTACAAGGACCCTACCCCCTTCATCCAACGATCCGGCAGCCTGGAGGCCCGGCTCGAAAACTTGCAAGAGGTGATGACCCCCAACAAGCTCTTTTTCGTGCGCAACAACTCCACGAGCATGGACGTGGACGCGACCACCTGGAGGCTCTCGGTCGAGGGCGACGCGGTATCGAGCCCAATGGAGCTGTCCTACACCGACATCCAAAACATGCCCAGCACCACCCTTGTTTGCTACTTGGAATGCGCGGGCAACCATCGTGCCATGTTCGACATCGTGAAAGGGCAGAAGGCCGATGGCACGCAGTGGGAGCGGGGAGCCGTCGGCAACGGCGAGTGGATAGGCGTTCCCCTGCAAGCCGTACTCACTCAAGCGGGAATAACAGAAGACGCCGCAAGCGTCCTGCTGGTCGGGCTGGACGAGGGTTCCCCTGAGGACGGCTTCCGGCGGGCGATGACGGTTGAGAAGGCGATGCACCCCGACACCCTGCTGGCCTACGCCATGAACGGCGAAAAGCTGCCCAGGGACCACGGCTACCCGCTGCGCGCCGTCGTGCCCGGATGGGTCGGCAGCTCGTGGATCAAGTGGCTGGGCCGGATCGTCGTCTCGTCACAGCCGTTCTGGACGCGCAACAACACCACGTCATACGTCCTCATCGGCGAAGACTACCCGCCGGAGGGAGAGGCCGACGGCGTGGTCGTCACGGCGCAGACGGTCAAGAGCGCCCTTGCTCTGCCCTGGCCCGCGGAGCTTCCGGCCGGCGGGCAACGCATTCACGGCTACGCACACTCCCCGAACTCGATATCCAAAGTGGAGTGGAGCGCGGATTCGGGTTCGACCTGGCACGAAGCGGACCTCCACGGCCCGCAGGTGCAGTACTCATGGGCGAGATTCGAGTTCACGTGGTCGCCCGGCCCCGGAGAGTACATCCTCATGACCCGCGCCACGGACACCGCCGGCAACACCCAGCCCGACACGATTCCCTTCAACAAGAAAGGCTACCTGTTCAACCAGCCCCTGCCGCACCCAGTGAAGGTGTCTTAAATCCACAATGAACCAACAAGAACGCCTCAACATCAACCGCGCCGCTTGGGACGCCTATCAAGCCGACTACATGAGGTTCAACCTCATGGATCACCCGGACTTCCTTGAGCGGCTCGGAAGCGGTGACGTGATGCTGGACGACGAGGTGGTCGAGTTGGCGGGCGACGTTGCCGGTCTTGACCTGCTGGACACGAGTTGCGCCTCCGACGCTAAGCAGGCCTTTTCGTGGGCGAACCTCGGCGCGAGGGTCACCGCCTGCGACATCGCGCCAACGGCAATCGAGATCGCGCGCCAAAACTCCCTTCGCCTCGGCCTTGACGTCAAGTTCCATGTCGCCGATGCCCAGACGCTCGACCCCATCTCCGACGAGTCACAGGACCTGGTGTACGCCACGCACCTCGGCTGGTTCGAGGACATCGAGCTTGCAGTCCAAACCTGGTCGCGCGTCCTCCGGCCCGGAGGACGGCTCCTCATCGACATGGACCACCCCGTCACCAACATTCTGGAAAAGTCCAACGAGGGGCTAAGGGTCGAGTGGCCCTACTTCGACAGGTCGCCGGAGACCTACGAGTTCACCGGTACGCCTCTTGCCCGGAAACATGGCGGGTGGGACAAGTCGATGCCCATCATATGGTTCCACCACACCCTAGCGGACGTCTTCAACACATTGGTGAAGACAGGTCTTGGGATCGAGCGCGTTGTCGAACGGCCCTATTTCCCACACGCCTCGGAGCTGCCGGACGCGATCTCTATCCTTGCGCGAAAACCACCCGTCCCTACCGGGTCGACTATCTAGCCCGACGACGGACGTTCCCTCGGTGCCCGTTTCTTCCGCTTTCGGTAACGGATCGTCAGGATCCGAGTACACTCCCAAGCGAACAGCACGGCGATGATGTACGGCAGGGCAGACTGGACGCTGGCGTTGACGCTGTTCGTGACCCAGGCGATCCCGACCGCCACGATGAGCACGAGGAGGATGCGGAAGATTCGGGTCGCCGTTTGGAGGCTAGCAGGCACGAAGATACTCCTAGCTCAGCGACCACCGCGTTGCAATGAAGCACGTCTTCTCGCCGATCACGTCTATCTGGTAGTAGATGCTCAGCAGTTCACCCGGCGCAAGCTCCACGGTGGAGGGGTAGCCGAGGTCGCCGTTCGGCGCGTCGTCCCGCAGGATGATCTCGTTGTCGATGTCCCACGTCCGGCCGCCGTCGTAGCTCAAGCACGCCCGCTGGCCGAACGGCGAGCGCCGAATGCCATAGGTAGCCAGGATCGAGCCGTCGTGGAGCTTGATGAGGTGCGGCGGGTACCCCCACATCGGCGTGGGATGGGCCACCGTCCACGTCCTGCCCCCGTCATCGCTCTCCGACTGCTGCATGAACGCCGCGTCGTGCCGGTTCCGGGGAATGTGACGCCACAGGGACACGACCCGCCCGTCGTCCGTCTCGATGGCGTGCGGCTCGGCGTACGGCATCTGCTCCTTGTGCTCGTCCGGCACGGGGATGCTCCCGATGGTCTGCCACGACTGCCCATCGTCCGTGGAGCGAACGGAGACAAGTTCTCCATTCCCCGGCTTGCCGGTGCCCACGTACAGCAGACTGCCGTCTTGCAACTCAGTAGGCCCATGAGGCGATGAAGCGATGCTCGCCACCGCCGGTTCCCACGTCATCCCTCCGTCCGTGCTGCGGCGCGTCCAGCTGCCGTCCCACTGGTCGATGGTCTCCTGGCCTATCTTCTTGTAGTGGCGCTCCCAAGCGGAGATCGTCTGGTCGTCTGTGCGCCCGCGATAGCGTTCGAGGTCCTGCCAGCCGGCCCCCGTGAACCAGCTCATAATCACCACGCCCGAACTCGTCACGAGCAAGCCGGTGTCACGGTCGTCGAGTGGCGTGTTGTTGATGATCTCCGGCTCCGACCACGTCTCGCCGTCGTCCGAACTCCGAATGATCTCGTTGACGCCATACGGGCACCAGTGCGACTCGCGCCTGCCGGAAAACACCGCCAGCAACTCACCATCCTCCTTCCTCGCGATGGTCCCCCAGCCGAGATAGTCGTCCGGCTCCTTACAGATGGGCTTGCTCCAGTGGATGGTCGGTGTCACGGTCAAGGTTCTCTCCTTCGAGTCGTAGCGACTGGCAGGGTTAGATAAACGTGCAATCACCTGTGATGCCAGTCAATCCGCCCCCTCTCCCTCAGGGAGAGGGCTGGGGTGAGGGTGAATACCTACCCCTGTCAGCTATCGTGGTCGCTAGGTTACAACAAACGTGGTATCTTGGCGACATTGTAAGAGGGTGTTTACGAAGGTGCTGTCCAGCAATATCATCCGTTCGCCCTGAGCCTGTCGAAGGGCACACCATGAACGGTGTTTACAGACCTTGCAAACACCCTCTATGGTTGCCACGGACTACCGCTCGGTCTCCACGCTCAGAGTCGTCCCGTCCGTCACGAACCGGATGCTGCCGTGGTCACGCGTCGTCATCACCCGCGCATCCGGCGCGTATCGCGCCAGGACTTCAAGCGTCTCCGCATGGGGATGCCCAAACCGGTTATCGGCCCCCACCGAAATCACCGCGACCGACGGGCCAACCTGCTCGACGAACTCCTGCGAGGATGACGTGCGGCTCCCATGGTGAGGGACCTTGAGTACGGTGCTCCGTACGTCCACACCGCGCGACAGCATCTCCCGCTCGGCCTTTACAAAAATATCCCCGGTAAGGAGGAAACTCACGCCGCCATAGACGACCCTCAGGACAATCGAGGCGTTGTTCAGGTCGGATTCGGTGCCGGACATCAGCGTCTCCGGCGGATGCAGCACCTCGATGGTCACGCCGTCGCCGAGGTCGATCAGTTGGCCCACTTGGATCTGCGTTACGGCCGCATCCTCGTTCTCGACGGCATGTCTCCAGTTCAGGTAGTCCGGCGTGATGTGCCCGGCCTCCCGCTCAACAATGTGCCCAACTTCGTACCGTCGTAGGACTTCGAGGAGGCCGGTAATGTGGTCGGCGTGACCGTGGGTCAGCACCACCACGTCCAGCGACCGGTCCCAGAACGGCAGCCCACTTCCGAGCAGTCGCGTCGCGTCCTGCGCTTCAGGTCCTCCGTCCACCAGAACCTGACGCCCGGCAGGCGAGATGATGAGCGCCGAGTCCCCGTTGCCCACGTCCGCAAACACGACGTGCAGCCGTCCGTCCTCATTGGTCAGCGCCGCCGTCCAGATGAGTACAGCAGCAAGAGACAACGGTACTGCGAGCCACCTCGTAGTCGAGACTCCGGGTGAAGCGGATACGGAAGGCTCGATACGCCGTACGACTTCTGAAAATACTCCACTTCGATGCGAAATGAACCACGCTGCGCCTACTCCGTAGTAGCCCAGCACCAGCACAGGAGCGATGCGGCCCGTCTCGAACGATGCAATTGGCAGCTTGGCGGCAAGATGGACGACCTGCACGATGTAGGCCGTAGCACCCCACGCAAGCCAGCCGAACGCCGTTCCAAGCGGCTGGAACACGAGACCGAGTACACCCGCCAGAGCGTGAAAGACCAGCGCGAAGGGGAGCATCGGCAGGGTGACAAGTGTCGTGGGGAGACCAACCAGCGACACCTGCTGGAAGTAGAACGCAGTCAACGGCAGCGTCGCGAGTATGGCCGCGGCGCTCGTGCCGACGGCACCTGCCAAAGCACGTATGGGCAAACGGGAGGCCGCTCCCTCCGCGTCTGGTACTCCGAGGAGGTCTTGCAGCTTCCGACTGATCGAATCGGCTAGCGTCGCTATGCCCGCCATCGCCGCAAAGCTCAGTTGGAACGAGACGCTCCACAGGATGTTCGGGCTGATGGCCACCATCACGGTTGCAGCAAGACCGAGCGCGGGCAGTATGCTCTTGGGACGTCCCAAAGCCAGTGCCGCGAGGTAGACCGTGCCCATGATAGACGCCCGCACGACCGAGGGAGACAGTCCCGCCAGCACCGCGTATAGCCACACGGCCACCAACGGAACGATGAGATACAGGCTTCGCCGCCGACCGAACAATCGCGCACTCATCGGAAGCACAAGCGCCATCAGGATGCCGACGTGCAGGCCGGATATCGCCAAGAGGTGTGATGTGCCGGTCGCTCGGAAGTCGTCCAACACCGCATCGGGAATGGTGTCGCGCATCCCCAGCAGGAGCGCTTGCCCAAGCGATGCCGCCGGCTCCGGCGTCGACCTGCCCAGCGATGTGTGCAGACTTCGCCTGACATCGAACAGCGCCGAGCGAAGCCGTCCACCCTGGCCCTCATCCAATACCATGACGCTGGGGAAGGACATCACCGAGCCGATCCCCTGCCTCGCCAAGTACGCCGGATAGTCGAAATCTTCAAGCTTGGGCGGAGCGGTCAATGGCCCTTCCAGCCGAAGACGGTCACCGTATCTAATCTGCGGCGGGTCGTGTCTCCCGGTAGCCTGAGCACTCGGCCTCGCCGTCACGAGCGCCGTGCCTTCGACCTCGATCCACCCACCATCCGATAAGACCCGCTCGACACGCACGGGGAACCGCATCGCCGACCCGGCCGGACCGGCGTCGTCCAGCGCCAGGCCCTCCACCTGGACCGGACTTTGCGTGTGATACGGCGCCAATTCCGTCGTCGGGTCGGTCATCAAGGCCATGCGGAGGCCGCCGATCACGACACACAGGACAAGGACGACGGGGAACGCCGAACGCCCGATCCGCCTGAGGAACAGCGCGACGAGCAGTGCGCCGGACGTAAAGAGGAGCAGCGCGGAGACGGGCGGAGTCAGGCGATCGCCCAGGAAAACTCCGAGCAGGAACGCCGATGCGACCGCCAGGAGCGTCATGTCTTTGAGCGTGTGCCGAGAACTACCCCGTCGCCGCCACGCAGATCATGGACGCCGCTCCGACCAGGCCCACCGCCAGCAGGGCAAAGCCCACCTTGCGCGTTTGGCGCCATTGGCCCGGGCGCACCTTCTTCGACCCCAGCCAGACGCCCACGAATATGGCCGCCACCAGCAGCATCCACAGCCACTCGTCGATACCGCTGTTGCGCCGCTGGTTCCAGACCTGAAAGATCAGCAGCAGCGCGGCGATGAAGATGATGTAGAACCGGAAATTGCTCACGGCGTAATAGGGATGCCCTCGATTGCCTGCCCGCCCGGCGACTGCGCGGGATTCTATCACGCGGCCCCCAACGCCGTGCGCGTGTCATCGCACTTCTACGAGATCGCGAAGGCCCTCCAAGGTGGACGGCCCGATCCCCGGCACGGCAACGATGTCATCGACTCGCTTGAACGGCCCGTGCTCCTCGCGGTGGCGGATGATCGCCTGCGCCCGCGTCTCTCCGATGCCGGGAAGCGTCTCCAGCAGCTTGGCGTCGGCGGTATTGATGTCAACTTTGTCACTTGTCGGTTCCATGGAGACGACGCTCGACGGGACAACCGTGGGCTCCCCAACCGTCGGCACCGTCCAGTGGTCTTGGTCGTTCACCCGGACGGCCAGGTTGACGGCCTGCATGTCTGCGTCCTCGGTGATGCCACCCGCAAGGTCGATCAGGTCGGCGAGCCGGTCGCCCGCCTTGATCGTGTACAGCCCCGGCTGCCGAACGGCCCCGGTCACGTATGCCTTTAGCTCCGCTTCAGCCTGGCTGGTCTCCGACGACACCGCCGGTGGAGCGATAATCTTGACCGGTTCGCCGTCATCACCATCGCGGAGGAACAGCACCACCCCACCAGCCGCAACGGCTATCGCAGCAACGATGATGACGAGATTCACAACACGGGGCATAGAAGACACCAACTATAGGGTGTCTTCACAGAATATGCACGTGGGTACGTCGCGTCAAGCAGGTTGGGGCTCGCAGTGTCTTCGAGGCCAGAGGGACTATCTTCGAGTTCCGCATGGTTTCGTCGCGTGTGAGCAAAGGGATATCATGCACGACGCTGGTAGCGGCGATAAGCTCATCGGCCGGATCACTATTGAAATCGAGGCGGGTAGAGGCGTGCGCAACTGCGAGATCAATCGACCGCACATGCAAACGGCTAAGGACGCACACCAAGTTGAGCATCCGCGCCCCAGCGGATGCCGGTCGTGAACACGTCACCCCTGACCTTGACCTTATGCCGCAAACTGCCTATCAAATCAGCGTCCTGGGTTTCGTATGGAATGACGAGGGCTACTGGCTTGCCATGCTTGGTGACGATCAGGCCACCGGCATCCAGCTGATCCAACAGCGCAAAACACTGTTCTTTGAACTTTGTCGCACAAATCTTCTTCACAATCGCCTCCATAATGCAGACATATCATAGCGGACTGACCTTCCCCAGTACCTGCCTGTCCTAACACGCCCCGCAGTCTCACCTATGGATTCCACCATCTCAATTTCACCTCAGTCCCCCACCCTCTCATATACCGACACATGCGAACGACTCCCCGACGTGAATGGTGAGAAGCGCCAGTCGGCCCAACGTTCGCGGAGGCGGAGTCCGGCTAGACGCGCCATCAGGTCGAGCTCCGACGGCCATGCGTAACGAAGTCTGCCGGGGTACATCTTTATTCTCTCCTCCGTCAGATCAATGTGGCGGAAGTCCACTACTTGGTTCTTGGAGTCATGGATTGACACGTCCATGCGGACCGAGGCCAAGTCGGCTAGGTCACCGCTGATGCGTTGGCCCCGATCGAACATTGAAACATCAGGCACAAAGGCATGGACGAGGAAGATGCCGGACTCATCCAGATGAGACGCGACGTTTTGGAAGCACCTGATCTGGTCTTCCTGCTCGGTGAGCATGAAGAGGGTGTTGCTGATGACGAAGATGAGTGAGAAGGTACCCTCTACCTCAACGTCCGCGAAGTCGCCGATGGTGACCGGCAGCGACTCCCCGCCTTCCTTAGCGCGGAGTTGGTCCACCATTGCCTCGGATATCTCTATCCCGTGAGTCTCGACACCGCGAGCCGCGAGGGGGAGCGCGAACGTGCCCGTCCCGATTCCCAGCTCCAATGCCCGGCCTCCGCCCGCCAGCTCTTCAAGAACGTCGGCGCGCTCGGACACGTCTACCGATCCATAGAATCCATCGTATGCACCGGCGATCCTGTCCCCATAGGTTGATGCTGTGTACTCGTCCAAATCTCACCTCGCTTTCTTTACAACACGGGATAAACAAAAAAACCTCCCGGTGAGGGGAGGCCTTGTTGACTTGGGCTATGGCAGCTTGGTCGCTAGGTTCTCCCCAACGCGAAATTCCTCGGCGCGGGCGCCGGGGAAGGGTTGTTATCGTTGGTCGGGAAGTAGCGAGTCATCGTAGTCAATTTCATTGCGTTGATGTACTTGGTCATCCTAGCATGGCCCTTTCTCGTGCTACAACAAAAAGGGATCAATCGGTTGAGGATCAGGTTGGTGGTGATCCCTCCGCTAGGATAGTGTTTCATGCCTATTGCCCAACAGTGAGAGTCCATAGACCACCGCCTGAGCATAGCATTGGTCCCACCTTCAGCCCGAATAAACGGATACCGATCTTGAAGACCGGTTCGATTTGACCAACAAGAACATATAACCTATCATGTCTCTACGAGTCAACGCATGCTCGGCCTTCCGCCGACATCGACAATGTTACAAAATGTTACGAAATGTTACAGAAAAACGGTTTCGGCACGACTGGTGAACTGGCCAATAGTCGCTTCACCAATCTTCACTCCGGTCTCGCCACGTAATACCCACCACTCCCCCAAGGAACCATATGCCTCACGACAACACCATCAGCGCCATTGCGCTGAACGACGGCGCCGTGACGATAACGTGGGCGGACGACACGGTTAGCACTCTGTCCGCCCAGTACCTGCGCGTCAACTGCGCGTGCGCCGAGTGCGTGGAGGAGTGGACGAACCGCAAGCTCCTGGACCCCGCCACGGTGCCGACCAATCTCCAGGCGGAGGACTACCTCATGGTCGGCAAGTACGCCGTGCAGTTCCTCTGGAGCGATGGCCATTACACGGGCATCTACCCGTTCGACATGCTCCGGTCTCTCGTGGACCGGCAGGCGGCGTCAGGCTAGGCTGCCGGACGTCTCCATCGCGTGACGCACGACCTCGGCGAGCCGCTCCAGGCGTTCGCCCGGTATTCCGTCGGTGAGGAGCGGCGATATCGAGGATATGGAGACCCGGTTGTTCCTCACGGCCCACACGTCGGTGCCACTCTCGACCTTGGGCTGGGAGTTCGAGCGATTGTGCTTGATCCAGTAGTGCTCTCGCCGCCCGACGACCTCATGTTGGACGCTCTCCAAAAACGCCCTGCTGCCGGGAACGGTGACCTCCACACCCTCCACGTCCTCTGGCCCCACGTCCGGCATGTTCACGTTCAGGAGCAGCGGCGCTTCAATCGGAGACGCGAGCAGCTCACGGGCTATCGCCGCCGCCCCGATGCAGGCGGACTCATAGCGAATCGACCCTTCAGGATCGTAGTAGGACGACACCGCAACGGAGGGCACCCCGCGCAGGTAGCCATGCACCGCAGCGCCGACGGTTCCCGACAGGAGAACGTCGGCCCCCATGTTCGCCCCCTGGTTGATTCCGGAGAACATGATGTCGAACGGCTCGTCATACAGCCCCTCGTGGGCGAGAATAACGCAGTCTGCCGGCGTCCCCTCCACGGCGTGAGCCTCCACGCCGTCCACCGGCGAGTTGACCGGATGCGCCCGTACGACGTCCAGCAGCGTCATGGCCGCCGATATGCCGCTCCTATCGCGGTCGGGAGCGACCACGTACACCTCTCCGGCGCTCGTTAGCGCCTCGGCCAGGGCCCACAGCCCCTCTGAGTTTGTTCCGTCATCGTTCGTTACGAGTATTCTCATGGTGGATATTGCGTATTCCGTGTTGAGTATTGCGTAGGATGTCAGCCGTCTGAGTTTATCAGAATGTTGTCGATCAGCCGCGTTGCCCCGATGTGGACGGCGAGGGAAACGAGCGCCGGTCGGTCGATCACGTCAAGCTCCTCCAAGGTCTCGGCATCGGCGACGCTCACGTATTCGATACTGGCGAGAGTCTCGCTGCCGATGAGGTTTCGCATCCGGCTGCGGATCTCGTTGGCGTCGGACGTGCCGAGGTCTTCGGCCAGCTTGAGCGAACGGTACAGCACCGTCGCAGCCTCCCGCCCCGGCGGCCCCATGTAATTGTTCCGACTGCTCAGGGCAAGGCCGTCCGGCTCTCGAACGGTGGGACAGATGACGATTTCCGCTCCAAGGTTCAGGTCGGTGTTCAGCCGCTTGATGACCAGGCTCTGCTGTGCGTCCTTCTGTCCGAAGTACGCCCGGTCGGGCCGCGCGATGGACAGGAGCTTGCACACCACCGTCGCCACGCCGATAAAATGGTCCGGCCTGTGCTCTCCCTCCAGCCGCTGTGCGATACGCCCCACGTCGATGGACGTGTCGAACCCCTCCGGGTACATCTCCTTCGCGCTGGGCGTGAAGAGCAGGTCGACTCCGGTCTCCTCCATCATGGCGAGGTCGCTCTTCAGGTCACGCGGGTACTCGGAGTAATCCTCGGAAGGGCCGAACTGCGTCGGGTTGACGAAGATGGTCGCGGCAAGAGTCGAGTTGTCGGAGCGCGCGCGGTCAAGCAGGGAACGATGCCCGGCGTGGAGCGCGCCCATCGTGGGAACGAGGCCGAGTGGCCGCTTGGCAACTGCACAAGCCGCTCGAAATGAGGCTACCGTCTCGAAGATTCTCATACGCCTTATGAACGACCGTCCGCGGAGAAGCTTTCCTCATCGCCCGGAAAGCTCCCCGACTGCACGTCGGCAACGTAGCGGCGGGTTGCGTCGATGATCGTGTCACCCACAGAGGCATACTTCCGCACGTGCTTCCTCTTGCGACCGGCGTTGATGCCGAACACGTCGTGAAATACGAGCACCTGACCGTCGCAGTGTACGCCCGCCCCGATCCCGATGGTGGGCACCGAGACCCTCTCGGTGACCGTCTGCGCCAACTCTGCCGGTATGGTCTCCAGCAGGAGCGAGTACACGCCCGCCTCCTGCAGCGCCAGCGCGTCCTCGATGACGTCCTGCGCGCTCTCCTCGTCCCGTCCCTGAACGCGATAGCCGCTCGTCTGGTTTACGGACTGCGGCATAAGCCCGATGTGCCCCATAACCGGTATGCCCGCCTCGACCATTCGTGAAATCGTCGGGACGAGCCCGCGTCCGCCCTCGATCTTGACCGACTGCGCCCCTTCCTTGAGGAGTTGTCCGGCATTTCGTACGGCCTCGGAGGTGTCGGCCTGGTAGCTCATGAAGGGCATATCGCAGACGATGTGCGCCTTCTTGGCCCCTCGCAGGACGGCCCGGAGGTGATGGACCATGTCGTCCATCGTGACCGGCACGGTGGTCCCATAGCCCAGAACGTTGTTGCCCACCGAGTCGCCGACGAGGATGATCGGGACGCCGCCCTCGTCGACCATCCGCGCCGTCGGGTGATCGTAGGCGGTGAGCATGGCGATCTTCTCGCCGCGCTCCTTCATCTCCTGCAGATTTCTGATGGTGATGCGCATGGTCGGATACTCCTACCTCTCCACGATCTCGGTCAAGACTTGTCGGATCTCTTCGATGTTCTCCGGGGGAGCTACGCCCTTCTCGGCGGCGATGTGCAGTCCGGCGAGGGCCATCTTGCAGTACACGTCCAGCAGGTGCGGGGCCTGTCGCTCCATGGCGTCGAGGTGCTTGCGAATCGTGCCCACGTCGCCCCGGACGAACGGACCGGCCCCTGCGTCGGGGAGGCCGTTCTTGAACAGCGTCTCCGCGGTGCCCGCCATGATGGGTGTGATGGCCTTGAGCGCGTCGTTCCTCTCAATGCCGAACTGCGCCCACAATTCGGCAACCGCGCCGATCAGGGTGTTGAGCACCCCGCCCGCCATGACTACCGTTGCGTGGTAGAGCGCCTTGTCCTCCGGCCTGAGGAAGATCGGCGTTCCACCAAGCTCCTCGGCGAGCGCGGCCAGCGATTTTCGAGTCTCTTCGTCACCCTCGATGCCAAACGTCGATCCCGCCAGCGCCTTCACCGCCTCCTCAACCGACGAAAAGGTCTGCAGGGGATGGAAACCTCCCGGTACCGCCCCGTATTCCTGGACTGATTCGAGCACGTCCAGCGATGCCGCGCCGGAGCAGTGGACAACCGTCTGTCCCTCACGCCACCGGACGGCCTCCGCAACGGGTCGGATGGCGTCGTCGGACGTGGTGATAAAGACGAAATCGGCGGCATCGGCAGCGCCCTGAAGGTCGGGGTGCGCCACACACCCCGGACTCAGCCGCGCGAGCGCCTTAGCCGACTCAAACGTCCGGCTCGCCGTCGACACGACCGGATATCCCTTGTGCATCAAAGCCACGGCAAGCGTCTTGCCGACGTTGCCCGCCCCGATGATCCCTATTCTCGTTCTTCGTGTCAGCATGGTTGGAGTATCCCTGGCAGTGTCGTATATCTATCGCTTATGCAGTGCTTGCGAGTTCACGTATCGAGGGAATCCCTTCAAGTCCCGTCGCACAGCGGATGCCCCTGACGATAGCCCTGGCGACGCACACAACGACGGCGGCACCAAGTCGGAGCATGTCGGCCTTTCCCGGTTCCGTGCCCGTGGCAACGGCGAACATCGTATCTCCGTCCCGCATGGTGTGGGCAGGACGTACCGCCAGCGCCAAACCGTCGTGCGCGATCGACGCGAGCTTGTTCGCCTCTTCCTTCGTCAACGTGGCGTTGGTGGCCACCACACCGATAGTCGTGTTGCTCCCGAACGGGGGAGGAGTGGCCGCGTCGTTGCCCGACAACAGCACCTCCATGGGATCGTCCATGGCGTCGTGATCGTCACGAGGGCCCGCAACGAGGTCGCCCGTATCGGGATCGTACACGCCTCCGACGGCGTTGACCGCCATGATCGCGCCGACGGTGATGCCGTTTCCAAGATCGACGCTAGCGGTTCCGATGCCACCCTTGATGGCTCGGTCCAGACCCTGAGTCTTCGCTACGGTCGCGCCTGTCCCCGCGCCGACGCTTCCTTCCTCAATCACGCCGTCCGAGGCGTTGAGGCAAGCCGCGTATCCGTCGTCCGCTTGGGGATGGACGCCGTGTTTCGCAATGCCGATGTCGAAGAGGATCGCCGCAGGCACGATCGGCACCGTGACGGCGCCTGCCCGATAGCCGATATCGCGCTCGGCCAAGTACCGAACGACGCCGGACGCCGAATCGAGTCCGAACGCGCTCCCGCCGCTCAGGACAACGGCATGGACCTCGGAGACGTGGTTGGTGGGTCGGAGCAGGTCGGTCTCGCGGGTGCCGGGGGCCGAGCCGCGAACGTCGACGCCCCCGACTGCGCCGTCCCCGCACAGCACGACGGTACACCCGCTGCCATGGGTTCGGTCGGTGGTGTGGCCGACCTCGATGCCCGCTACGTCGGTTATCGCCCCGCTTCGGTTCACATTCACAAAAGAACCTCCCCAATCCGTATCGGGGAGGCCAATGCTATGCAACACCGTCGTGACGACGTTTATCGTCACCGGGCGCGACTATGCAATTGGTGCTCACCGTTCCGAAACGGATTGGCTGCACCGCGTATCATAGCAGGCGGTTTCTCATTTGCGAAAGGGGGTTTGGGGGTAGATACATGCCGTCATTCAAGAATACTGAAAACAGAAAGGCCGCCCGTGTATCAGGACGGCCTTCGCTTGATGCACGCCTAACTCGCGGATAGACTAGCGCACCGCTGACTACGCCATAATTGTACACGAAGAGTAATGGCAGAAACGCCAACCACTTGGTGAAGCGTCTCTTATCACACTCTACCGCACCCCTCGCTCCGCCAGGTAGTCGTGCATCATTTGGAGGGTCTTCGAGTTCTCCTCGAGGGTGAAGCCGTCGACCTTGTAGACCTGGGCGTTCTCCATGCCGTCGACGCCGCCGAGGTCGACCATCTGGCGAATGAGCGCCTGTTCCTCCTCGATGGACGGGAGGAGGTTCTTGCCGCTGAGCAAAGAGAGGGAGGCCGCGAAGCCGTACCCGCCCCAGTTGGAGACGCTGGAGATCACGAGGTGCGATGTCGTGGTCACGCACGGCGGGACGGAGAGGCGATCGTAGTTCGGGATCACGTCGGCGCAGTTGCCCATGCCGATCTCGTTACCGCCGTCTCCGATCCCGACGGTGTGCGGGAAGTCGTGGAACAGGTAGTCGAGCTTGGCGTTGTACTCGGCGATGGAGAAGCGCTTGAAGTTCAGGTAGTCGCCGTCCGCGGTGAGGCCGCACCGCTCGATGGCGATGAGCGTCGAGGGGCCGATGTCCTTGATGAGGTCTGCCGCCAGGGCCTTGCTCTCATCGTGTCCGACGATGGGAAAGTCGATGACCTGCGCCTTGCCGTCCACCATCGGCGTCATGACCGGCTCGGTGAAACGGTCCGTCACGTAGACGACCTCGTTGCCGAGTTTCTGCAGGGCCTGGCCTATGGCAATTGCGCCCGGCGGGCCGTCGGTCTCGGTCGCTCCCGCCGCGAGGATGTGGAAGCCCGTGACGATGATCGCCGTCCCCGGGCAGTCATACACCATCGCCGCCGCGTCGTCGCAGAAGCGTTCCCGCAGATGGGGGCGAAGCGCCGATATATTGCGTCTGTCACGGTCGAGAATGATGTCTTCGATGCTGTTCATGGCTGTCACCTTTGTAGACCACGCCGTCACGTGGTTCGAATGTGAAAACTGTCTATTTCTAGGCCGGAACGAAGATATCAGCCGACTGGGAACGGGTCAAGCTCAAGATCCAACTGACGACTTCACGACAACAAATGGGTAAACGGCCCCGCTGTGCTAAAATTCTCGTATACCGCCGTGAGTACCGCCACTCCCAAACCTACCGTCGCTGCCATGCCCTTCGCAGTGCGTCCGCTGCGGGAGGCCGACATCCCGCAGGTGAAGGCCGTCGAGAAGCAGGCGTTCTCGACCCTCTTCCCACCCACGTCCTTCCGTCGGGAGCTGGGAAACCGGGCTGCGCGATACTGGATAGTAGAGAAGCACGGCGAAACGGAAAAGCCCCGTCCCGCTCGTCCGCCAAAAGGTATTGTGCGGAGGATTTTGAGGAGCGCGAGAGGCCTCAGCCAACAGGGCACCCCCAACTCAATCGTCGGCTTCCTCGGAACGTGGTACGCGGCGGACCAAGCGCACATCGTATCGGTCGGTGTCGCGGACGGCTACCGGCGACGCGGCATCGGCGAGCTGCTGCTGATAGCCGCCGTCGAGCACGCGATCTCCAGGGAGACCGAGACCATCACGCTGGAAGTGCGAAAGTCGAACACTGCCGCACGCGCCCTCTATGAGAAATACGGCTTCATCGAGCAGGGTATCCGAAAGGGATACTACTCCGACAACCGCGAGGACGCCGTCATCATGACGACGGGGTCGATCCAGATGGAGCGGTACGCTGCCCAAGTCGCAGCGCTCAAACTGGCGCACCAAGAACGCTGGGGACAAGCGGAGATAGACGTGGGAACGTGACCCCATCGCCTCGAAAGCAGCGCTACGCCCCGCGCACGAGGCCGTACAAGTGGAAGTGACTGCCTTGAAGACGACCTCTTTCCCTACTCTGCGCTCTCTGTGTTCTCTGCGGTGAATCTCTCTCCTGTCCTGAGCAGTTACTTGGAAGAGACTTTCCTAGACCACCGTCCCACAGTCCACGGAGTTGATGGGCGGTAGGTAGTCGATCAACAGCTCCCACGTGTCGCCGTCGTTGCGGCTGTAGAATATCTGGCCGGTCGTCGTGCCGACGTAGATGCCGCACTCGTCTATCGAGTCGGTCGCCATTCCCTCGCGCATGACGTGTAGGTAGGCGTTCCGCTGCGGTAGGCCGTTGGTCAGAGGCTCCCAGTCAGCGCCGGCGTTGCGGCTGCGGTAGACCCGGAACTTCGCGTCGGTGACGTAGCGTCTGCCTCCGCCGACCTCGCCGTCCAGCGCCTTGTCCTCCGGCACGACGTATACCGTGTCCGCATTATTGGAATGGATCCCCAAAGGAAGGGGAATTATATACTTGACTTCGCAACCACGTCAACCGACGTGCCTTCAAGCGGCA
>VXLM01000137.1 GCA_009841605.1 Dehalococcoidia bacterium | reverse complement strand
ATGTTCACCGACTTCTGCAAGATGGACTGCCACTTCTGCCCGAACAGCCACTGGGTACCCCGCAAGCGGTTCTCGTTCAAGGTCGACGAGCTCGCCCGCACCTTTCACGAGATGGAGAAGAGGCACACCGTCGCGGGCTTGTTCCTGAGCTCTGGCGTGGCAGGTTCCGGCTCCAAGACGACGGAGAAGCTCATCAAGGTCGTCGATCTCGTCCGCAACAAGTACGACTTCAAGGGGTACATTCACCTTAAGGTCATGCCGGGCACCGAGTACGAATACGTCGAGCAGGCTTACCGGCTGGGGACTCGCCTGTCCGTCAACCTCGAAACGCCGACGGTCGAGGGCATGAGGCGGCTCAGCAGGATGAAGGACCTCGAGCGGGACATGCTCTCGCAGATGCACTGGATGGACGGCCTCCTGCGTCAGAACAATCCCGGAAGAGCGGTCGGACAGGTGACACAGCTCGTCGTCGGAGCGGCGGATGAGACCGACTGGGACGTCTACCAGCGCATGGCGCAGCTTTACGGCCAGTGGAACTTCAAGCGGGTCTACTACAACCCGTTCATCCCAATCCGCTACACGCCGCTGGAGGACCACGAGCCGACACCGATCTGGCGGACGAACCGCCTCTACCAGGTCGACTGGCTCAAACGCATCTACCGCTACGATGACGAAGAGATACGCCACGCGTACGACCCAGCGGGCTTCCTCTCGCTGGAGGACGACCCAAAGACGGTCATCGCCCTGTCGAACGTCGACAGGTTCCCGCTCGACATCAACGAGGCCGGCAAGCCCGACCTGTTACGGGTGCCGGGCATCGGGCCGACCTCCGCAGAGCGGATCATTCAACAGCGCGAGCGTCACAAGATCGACACCTGGCGCGACCTGCAGGCCATGGGCGTCGTGAAGAGACGCGCGTCGCCCTTCGTCTCGTTCCCCGGCAGCGCCGCTGCTCCCGCCAAACAGCTCAAGCTCGAGCTCTTCAAGGAACGACCGAGTGAGCCCGCACCCGTCAAGGTCTCCACGCCACGCCCGGAAGCCGCCACCGCCGCCCCGTGCGGGCAGGTCCGCTCGTGCAGCGGCTGCGCCCTGTACGGCGCGCCGGGCCACCCCGGGTATCGAGGGCTGATGGCGGCGTAGTATAATCATGATTAGAAGTTGACGAGACCGAAGGAGTTGAAGTATGCCAGAGAACGACAACCGTGAGGCCAAGGGTTCCCCGACTCCGGCAATAAAGTCCCGTGTCGATTTTTCTTCACCTGAGTGGGAAAAGAGATCCCGCGTTGACTTTGCTGGCACTGGTCAACCCTTGCCCGAAAGCCCACTCGTTGCACTGAAGCCTCACATACCGAATGACAAGAATTCCAAGCAAGAATCCGGTGCGAACCAGACAAACCCTAAGAGGTAGACAGCAGGCCTCTCGTGCCCAAGACAGCGATTGACGTAGCGGCGGTGCTGTTGTTGGTTCTCCCAGGATTCCTTGCGTATCGGTTCGCACTGGCACGTCGTGCCGACCCAACTCGGCGAAGCCCCCTTTGGCAACTCGCCGCAATGCTTGAGTACTCCGTATATGTTCACATAGTCGGGATTGCCCTTGTATTTGGAGCGCTCTGGCTACTCGCAGACATATTTGGGGTTAGCTCTCACATCAGTGAACTTCCGCGTAAGGGTCCCCAGGAGTTCCTTGTTTCGTATTTTGCGGAGGGGGTGTTGCTCTTCACGCTTTATCCGGTTTACGTGGTCTTCGGCGCAATACTCATGGGGGCATACGATGTACCGAATTGGGTAGCGGCCGGCTTTGTTCGCAGCATCTCCGCCCTGACTGGCAAGGTAGGTTCGATACCCGGCATGAAGTGGGTACCAAGTCCACGACCGGGCTATCCCGATGAACCTATTTGGTACCACGCCCTGAGCGTCGAGAAAGGGGATTTTTCTGGCGCGCCACCCCTTTTGCTAGTTAGGATGAAGCGTGGGGATGTCTACTATGGTGAGCTCGCATCATATCCCGTGTTACCGGACTCTCAAAAGGAAAAGGACTTTCTTATAAAGAGCGCGAGGTACTATCCCAAAGGTGATCGAGATCAAGAGTATAGGTTGCATGAGCATCCAGGCGGAGGCTCAGTTCTGCTCAATACTGCAGATGTTGACAGCATCGAAGTCTACTATCAGCCAGTCTCCTAGGCGCCCGGACAACCAACACACGTGACGACCACCGCAGACACATCCAGAGTAGCAACAGCCTCCCCGCAAGAGGACACGAAACCCCGATGGCGTTTCGCCGCAAGCCTGGGTCTGTACGGCGCGGCCTTGGGTGCATTTGTCGTCGTCTCGAACGTCGTGGGACTGACCTCGAAGTTCGCCGTCGATGCCGACACCCTGCCCTCCGAAGACGTCCTCTATTTCACAATAGTCGGCGGCCTGACGGGGTTTGTGGTCGCCGGACTCACGGGATACCTGATCAACCGGTCAACCCGCGCATTCGCGTCGTCGACACCGCGACACGCCTTGGGCATTCTGCCTTGGGCAGCTCTCGGCGCAACGTACTGGGTTGCTTTCTCTTTGCTCGTCGGAGGCATCACGCTGCCACAGGCGAACGTCGTCCTGGCATACGTCGACGGCGCGATCCCGTTCGTAGACTTCGTGGGGTTCTCCCTCGACACGATCTTCGGCGTTCCCTTCCGCATGGTCTCGGAGGGCGGGCGCTTCATGTACACAGCAATTTCCGCCGGGCTGCTGTTCGCGCTGGGCGGATGGGTCATCGACCGTCTCGCTGTCTCCGCCAATGCACCGGCCGCCCGGTACGGTTCGCCCCTCGTCGCAGCACTCCTGTCGGCCATCGTAATCGCGTTCCTGCTGCTTCTGCCGCCGCCGGTGCTCTGGCACATCGGCAACGTCACGACGGCGACGCAGTTGTACAGGTAGAGCGCCCCTCACTCCACTATAGCCGCCCTTAGCCGATCAAGCTCGTCCTCGGTGACTCCCGCGCCGGTGAGGTAGGGACCGACGCCGCCGTACTCGCGTTCGAGATGCTCGATGCTGGCGCGCATGGCGTGCGGCGGGGCGATGTTCCGCTCGGTCTCGAAGGCCTGCCGGTGCTCCTCAGAGGCGTCGAGGTCCGCAGGGTCGAGGCGCAAGCGCTTACCGGCAGCGCGGTCGGGGATGCGCCGCCACAGATATGTTGCCGATGAGCTGTAGTCCTCGACTATGGTCTCGGGCGGCACTCCGGCTATGCTCAGGAGCAGCATGGTCACGAGTCCGGCGCGGTCACGGCCGGAGTTGCAGTGGTAGAGGGCGGGCAGCGTACCGGGTGCCGCGAGAAGCTTGACGACCTTGCCCATCCACTCCCGCCGCACGTCGAGGATGGCTGCGTAGATGTCGGGCGGCCTGTCGGGGCCCAACGACGATACGTTGATGTCGGAGACCTCCACCAAAGGTTCGTCTCCCATGACGTTCACCCAGTGATAGTCCACCTCCGACGATTCGGCGAAGACGTTAGGGTGTTGCGTCACGGCGTCAGTCACCCGCAGGTCGACCACCGTGCGAAGCCCCTCCGACACCAACGCGCGCTGGGAGTCCGGCGTGAGGTTGTGCAAGCTGTCGGACCGGAATAGCGTCCGTGGACGGGTCACTCGCCCGTCCTCGGTCTCATAGCCGCCGATGTCCCTGGTGTTGTACGCGCCGTCGAGGTCGAGGTGGCGCGATGCGCGGAAGTACTCGGTCATGGTGTGATCCTTTGAGGGTGGTTGCGAAGTCCGCTAAAACCGTTCGTGGTGAGCTTGTCGAACCATGATACGCCCTTCGACAGGCTCAGGACGAACGAAGTGGGATTGTTTGGGTTTCGTCGGAACCTACGCGACGCCGATCTCTTCGAGGACAGCGTAATTCATGTGGTACAGGTGGGAGTAGAGGCCGTCGCGGTCGAGGAGCTCGTCGTGCGTGCCCTCTTCGACCAGCTCGCCTTGACTGAGGACGACGATCTTGTCGGCCCCGCGAATCGTCGAGAGCCGGTGCGCGATGACGATGGCCGTCCTGTCCTTGAGGAGGCTCCGCAGGGCAAGCTGTATCTGCGCCTCGGTGTGGCTGTCGATGTTGGCCGTGGCCTCGTCGAGGATGAGTATCTTCGGATCGGCCACGATGGCGCGGGCGAAGCTGATGAGCTGGCGCTGGCCCACGCTCAGGTTCTCGCCGCGCTCCTCGAGGTACGTGTCGTACCCGTCTTCGAGCTTACTAATGAAGGTGTGCGCTCCTACAGCCTTCGCCGCCTCGATCATCTTCTCTTCGGACACATCGACATGGTTGTACTTGATGTTCTCGCGCACGGTGCCGGAGAAGAGGAACGGCTCCTGGAGCACCATGCTCATCTGGCTGGCCAGGGACGCGCGCACCACGTCGCGGACGTCGTGGCCGTCCACCAGCACCTCACCGCGTCCTTGTTCAACATCGTAGAACCGCGCGATCAGGGAGACGAGCGTCGTCTTGCCCGCGCCGGTCGGTCCGACGATTGCGGCGGTCTGGCCCGGCTCGATGCGCAGGCTCAGGTTTTGGATCACGTCCTCGCCCTGCTTGTAGGCAAAGCTCACGTTTCGCAGCTCGACTTCTCCGCGAATGGGTGGGAGAATTTTGGCGTCCGGCGCGTCAACCATGTCCGGCTCGACGTCCAGCGTCTCGAAGATGCGCGTGCCCGAGGCCATGGCGCGTTGGAGCTGGGTGTACTGCATCGTCAGGTTGCGGATCGGGTCGAAGAAGCGCTGGATGTACATGATGAACGCGATCAGCAGGCCGATCTCGATGGCGCCGCCGGAGACCATGCTCGACCCGAAGTAGAGCACGAGGCCTATCGCCGCCGCCGGCAGGAAGTCGACCACCGGCAGCACACCCGCCGAGAGCCGTCCCGCGCCTAAGAAGGCGTTGAGGTTGCTCCTGTTCTTCACGTCGAACTGCCGCAGGTTCTCGTCCTGGCGGTTCATCGCCTGGACGACGCGCACGCCGGTGATATTCTCGTTCAGCGAGGCGTTGACGATTGAGATCGTCGCCCGCGCCTTTATGAACGTTCTTCTGGCGAACGGCTGCCACACGGCCATTGCGATAGCCAGCAGCGGAAGGACGACCAGCGCCATCAGTCCAAGCTGCACGTCGAGCAGGAGCATCACGACAACGATCCCGCCGAGGCTGAGGAAGTCGCCGACGGTCATGACGATGGTGCCGAGGAATTCCTGGAGCTGGTACACGTCCCCCTGCACGCGCGACATGATGCGTCCGACCTCGGTCTTATCGAAGAAGCGCATCGACTGCTTCTGCATGTGCGAGAACATGTCGCGTCTCAGCGCCAGCAGAATGCCCTGCCCCGCCTTCGTGATGGTGATGTCCTGCACGTAGAGGGCGACCCAGCTCACAACGGCGCTGCCGAAAAAGAGGCCGGCCACCATGATGAGCCCGCCCCGGTCGCCGTTGGCGATGTAGCGGTCGATGCCGAGCTTGACGAGCCACGGCACCGCTACCTGCGTCGCCGCGAACAGAAGCATGGCGATGACGGCAACGATGACCAGCCGCGTTTGTGGAAGGAGGTAGGGGAGCATCCGACGGATGACCTTGGGGTCTACGGCGCTTCCGAAGACCTCGTCGTCCAGACCTTCCTTGCTGGTAGACGACGGCCTCCCGCCGACGGTGCTCATCATGACTGCTTGCTCCCGGCTGCAGCCTCGACCGGCACGTCGAACTCCATCAACACCTCTTCCTGCGGGCGAAGCTGGAGGTCGTAGATCTCGCGGTACAGTCCGCCGTGCTCCACCAATTCGACGTGGTTGCCCCGCTCCGCTATCCGGCCGTCCTCGAGGACGACGATCGTGTCGGCGTTGTGGACCGTGCTCAGGCGGTGCGCGATGATGAACGTTGTCCGACCCTCCATCACCGAGGACATCGCCTTGCGTATCTCGTTTTCCGTGCGCGCGTCGACGCTCGAAGTCGAGTCGTCGAGCACCAGAATCGGCGGGTCGAGGAGGATGGCGCGCGCGATCGACAGGCGCTGCCTCTGGCCGCCGGAGAGCGATATGCCGCGCTCGCCGAGCACCGTCTCGTACCCGTCAGGCAGACTCACCACGTGCTCGTGGAGCTGCGCGATCTTCGCCGCAGCGATGATCTCATCCATGCTGGCGTCGGGGCGGCCGTAGGCGATGTTGGCGGCTATCGTGTCGGTGAACAGGAACACGTCCTGCTGCACCACGCCGATATTCCGGCGGAGCGACTCCAGCGTCACGTCCCGGACATCGGTGCCGTCTATTGTTACCGTGCCCTTCGTCACGTCGTAGAAGCGCGGTATCAGGCTGGCGAGGGTGCTCTTCCCGCTGCCCGGCGCTCCCAGGAGGGCGACGATTCGCCCTGCGGGAACGTCGAGACTGAAGTCGCTTAGGACGGGAGTGTCCCTGCGGTACCCGAAGCTGACCTTCTCGAACCGGACGTCGCCGCGGGCGTGTTGCATCTCAACGGCGTTGGGGCGGTCCTTGACCGGCGACTTGGCGTCGAGCACCTCGAAGATGCGCGTCGCTGCCGACATGGCCCGCGCGAGGTTGTTCACTATCATGCCCGCCATGCGGAACGGCTGGGCGAGGATCTGCAGGTAGAGGACGAACTTGGTGAACTCGCCGAGCGTCATGCGCCCGTCGATCACGCCGAGCCCGCCGAACAGCAGCACGATGCCGAGCGTCATCAGGAAGATGAACAGCACGAACGAGCCGTTGAAGGCGTGCAGCCTCATCGCCTTGTACATATCGTCGGCGACGGCCTGGTTGTGTACCCGGAACTTCTCCTCCTCGTAGTCGGAGGAGGCGAACGCCTTGACCACCCGCGCGCCGGTCAGGTTCTCTTGCAGCGTCGTGTTCAGGATGGCGAACTTTTCCTGGGCTTCGAGCCAAGCGTTGCGCATCCGCATTCGTATCAGGCTGGCCACGGTCATCGCCACGGGCAGCAGCGTGAGGCTGAGCAGGGTAAGCTGCCAGTCGATCCGCATCATCAGGAAGACGACCACGACGAACAGCACCATAAAGTAGGGCGTGCGCACGACCACGAGGTTGACGAACATCCTGATCGCCTCCACGTCGGTGATCGCCTTGGACATCAGGTTGCCCGTGTGCTGGCTGTCGTGGAAGCTGAAACCGAGGTGCTGGACGTGGTCGTAGAACTTGTTTCGCAGGTCGTAGACGACGTGCTGTCCCAGCGACTCGCCCATGTACATCTGCCCGAACGAGAAGACGCCGCGCACGATGCCGAGCGCGATGATGAGCAGGCAGATGCCGAGTATCGTGGAGTCGGCCACGCCGCCCGCCTCGATCCTGTCCTTCACGAGGTCGACCGTGTTGCCGAAGAGCTCCGGGAGGAACACGTATGCGGCGGTAGCGCCTGCTGTGAACAGGTATGCGGCGAAGAGGCGCCGCTTGTGGTTCCATGGGAACCGGAGGATTCGTACGAGTAGTCTCATCAGGCCGGGCTTATGCCCCCGGCAGGACCCTTCATCAATCTACGAGGGGAGACAAACAGAGAGGGGGCATAAGGCCCCCTTAACTCACGCGAAAATCAGAACCCTCACAATCCAGTATACGCCCATCCGTAGGGCGTTCAAGGTTTTTCGCGCCCTATTTTTCGGGAAATTCTTTTCAGTATTCGGGGAGGTCGGTCACGGGCAGGGTGCGGGAGGTTGGATGGGGTGTACCGCGGCGCTCAGTGGACAGTCGATGCGGGACCTACAGGGCCGGGAAACAAGCGAAAAGTGTGCCATATTGTGCCATTCTGTGCCATTTTTCTCGTTATTGTAAAGTTACGTCGGACTCGTCGGCCTTCGGGAAGACTCGCCACCGGTGGATCCTCTGCCTCCAAGAGGAGACCCGCAGCGGGAAGCGAGACTATCCGAAGGGGTACGTTCTGACCTAACATTTCCTGACATATCATGACATTCCCTTCTCAAGAACGAGCGGTCTCCGTTGGCCGCGATGCCGACATTTAGTTCATGTGTTCTTTTCAGTCCAGTCTACAGGACTGGGCGGGACAATTGCAAAAGCGCGGTTTGAGGGAGGCTTGCCTGCCAAGAACAATCGTGCTACGATTCTCGCCTATGCCTCGACAGACCGAACCGAACGCCAACAACGCCCTCGGCATATTGCTTCAAGGCATGATGCATGGATGCAACGTGCGTTCCGAGAACGTTCGCTCCATTGTCGGCCATCCGGCGCTGCAGCCGGATATTGTCATCACCGAGTCCGGACGAGCTCCGATCATCATCGAAGCCGAGTTCGAGCCCGCGCGGAACGCGGAAGCAGAGGCGGGGGCAAGACTCGGCTTGGAAGTCGTGGAAGACGGTCGAACCGTTGAGGCCGTCATTGCGCTGAAGTATCCCGAGTCTGTGGCGGACGCGGACGACTTGAATGCAGCATTGTCCGATGCCCGCCTCTCGTACTGCGTCCTCTACGCCGAGGAGTCCGAGAGTCGCTTCCCGGAAACGGGCTGGCTGACCGGCTCGGTTGGCAGCCTTGCCGACATGATCCGGCTGGTCTCCGTGCCGCAGAAGGCCGTCAACGACGCCGCGGACGCCCTTGAACGGGGGATAGGGCGCGTTGCCGCCATCCTGGATGAGTTGGACAGGGGGCAGCCCGCCGTCACGATGGAGATAGCCAACCTGCTGGGCATGGTGAACGTTCCTCAGACCCGTCGCATGGCGTGCGCCATTATGGCCAACGCTCTCGTCTTCCACGATCGTATAGTCGGTATGCACCGGGGCGTGAACGTGAAACCGTTGCGGCGGGTATGTGGCCCCGACGTGGCAAATCCCCAGGCCGAAACTTTGGAGACATGGAACGAAATCCTCAAGGTTAACTACTGGCCCATTTTCGCTGTCGGAAGGGACATACTTAATCAGATACCGTCAAACTCGGCAGCGCGCATTTTGCGCACCCTGGAACTCACGGTCGAGGAGGTAAACTCCACCGGCATAGACAACTCCCACGACCTCACCGGGCGGGTCTTCCAGCGGCTCATCGCCGACCGCAAGTATCTCGCGACCTTCTACACTCTGCCTGCGTCCGCCGCTCTGCTGGCGCGGCTTGCGGTAGATAAGATGCAAGATGTGGACTGGTCCGACCGCGACGCCATAAGCAAACTGCGTATCGGCGATTTCGCCTGCGGCACGGGAGCGCTCCTCTCGGCCATATACGAGCAGATAGCGGCCCGCCATGAACGATCAGGCGGCGACCCCGCCTCTCTTCACGCGAACATGATGGAAGAGGCGCTCTACGGCTGCGACGTCATGCCCTCGGCCATCCACATCACCGGTTCCACCCTCTCCGGCGCTTGGCCCAACGTTGGATTCGATAACTCACGTCTCTACACCCTCCCCTACGGCAAACAGGGAGACGGTTCGGTTGCGATCGGATCGCTGGAACTGCTCCAGTCATCGTCGGTGATGACGCTGTTCAACACGAGCGACCCCGCCCTGCGAACCGGCAGCGTGGGCGAGGAGACGGCGGCGAATGTCATCGTCGATATACCTGACGAGGGATTTGACGTGGTAATCATGAACCCCCCGTTTACCCGGGCCACGAACCACGAGGGCGCCCATGCGGACATCACCAACCCGGCGTTTGCCGCATTTGGCGCTACCCAAGCCGATCAAACGGCTATGGGGAACCGGATGAACCAGTTCGGCAGGGGCACCTGCTATCACGGGAACGCCGGCATCGCGTCGGCGTTCGCGGCGCTCGCCCATCGCAAGCTCAAACCGGGCGGTGTGCTCGCGCTGGTCCTGCCCCTGTCGGCTGCCTCCGGTCTGTCATGGCAGGCCTTCCGGCGAATGGTCGCGCAGGGTTACACCGACCTGACCGTCCTGAGCATTGCGGCCAACGGAAAAGACATGTCGTTCTCGTCGGACACCGGAATGGCAGAGTGCCTGGTGATCGCCCGCAAGCTGATGAAAGACGATCCTCCTACCCTGTCGGAGAAACGGATTGGGTTGACGTCGCTGCTCAAACGTCCTCGCGGGCTTGCGCCCGCCGCCGCGGTCGCCGAGAGCATCATCGACAGCGACTCCGTTCGGCGGATAGAGGACGGGCCGTACGGCGGCACTCGCCTGGAAATCGGTGGCGAACTCATAGGCGAGATGCTCTCAACCCCCGACAACACGAACGGAGAGACGTGGGGAGCAGTGCGCTCGTCCGATTTCTCCGTAGCGCAAATCGGCTACGCGCTGTCCCATTCCAAGCTATGGCTGCCGATTCAATCGACGACGCCGAAAGTGAGCGTAGCGCCGCTCAACGTCGTCGGCAGGATGGGGCTCGTCCACCGAGACATCACCGGACCAATGCCGCGCGGACCTTTCGACAAGGTGGAGCCCAGCCCGACCGCAAACTATCCCGCCCTCTGGAACCATGACGCCAAGCGGGAAACGCGAATGGTCTGCGAACCGGACTCCCAACTGATAGTTCGCATCGGGATGGAAGCTAAGTCCCACGAGGTCTGGGCTACCGCGAGCCGCGCGCATTTGAATCTTGATTTTCGGCTCAATTCCCAGCCATTAGCAGCCGCGTTCACCGAATGGAAATCCATAGGTGGCACCGCTTGGCCCAATGTGATGTTCCCGGACGCTCGGTTTGACTATCCCTTCATGGTATGGAGCAACAGTACGCTTGGGCTGCTGCTGTTCTGGTGGCACGCCAATAGGCAGCACGGCGGGCGAGGTCGAACGACTATTCGCGCGGTTGAAACTCTCCCCGTTCTAGACTTTCGCGCTCTCACCGACAAGCAGCTTGCCACTGCCGAGGCGATCTTCGACGAGTTCCGCGACAAGGAGCTCAAGCCCGCCTACCTCGCGGACGCCGACCCCAATCGTGCGCTGCTCGACAAACGGGTGGTCTGCGACCTGTTGGGCTTCGACGAGGAAGTGTACGAGGGCGTCCGACGCCTTTCCCAGAAGTGGTGCGCGGAGCCCTCGGTGCATGGGGGAAAGAAGCGTCCGCGTGACGCGCAGTTCGTGATGTAGGAACCCCCTCGACCGTCTAGACCCGCAGCCCCCTCGCCCTCTACTTCGACAGCCCCTCCACCACCTCCGCCGACGGCAACCGCGCGAGCGCTTCGGGCGACACCAGGATCTTCGACGACCGGCTGCCGGAGCCGACGATCACGCTTTCGAGATCCATCACCCTGCGGTCGACGTAGACCGGCAGATCATCCGGCAGGGCGAATGGCGTGACTCCCCCGATCATCATGCCCGTCAGCTCGATGACCTCCTCCGCCGAGGCGAAGGACGCGCGCGGGACGCCCATCAGCTTGCGGACCGTCCTGTTCACGTCCAGCCGGTCGGATCCCCGGACGACGCAGGCGCTGTATTTCTTTTCGCCCCGCTTCGACGCAACGACGATCGTGTTCCCGGAGTCTTCCAGCCGGTATCCGTACTTTTCGCAGAAGACGGCCGTGTCGGCGAACTCCGGATCGCACTCGATCACCTCGTAGGGGACTCCAACCGCTCTGAGGGACTCCGCGACACGCGCTTCGACTTCGTTTGTCTCGATCATCGCAACTCCGGGGAAGCAGGCTCTGCCACTTCTTTACGCTAACGGCAGGTTCTCATCTGAGAGAAAGTTCTTGCTAGGCTCTCGTCCACTTAGTCTAGCAAAGACCTGCTGGGCTGCGATGACAGAGCATCCGACGCCTGTCACAGAAATGGTGCGTGGGGAAAAGAAGCGTCGATGTGACGCGTAGTTGGTGGTGTAGGGCTTCGGCGAGGGCGCGAGTGGCGCAATGCGGCCAGGCGCAGTCCGACGTTACTGCGTCGGCCCGGTCCTCGGGTCGATGCCTACGGTCCAGCCCTGTGGGCCTTCGTTCAGCAGGGCCTGCATGAACATGCGGTGCCTCAGCTCCCACTGCTGCATCATCAGGAAGGCTTCCCACTGCCGGTGCGGGGGGAGGCGTCGCATTCGCCGCTCGAAGCGGTTTCGCACCTGCTGCGCTTTGCCCTCATAGTACACGACGAGTTCGCCTATTAGCTTCTCTTGCTCATCCGGCGTTGGCCCTGCGGGCAACTCAAGGGGGTTTGCGTGGGCCGTGATCGTCACGCCGACGAGCTCCGCGCACGAGTTCAGGTGGTACGTCACCCGCACGACATGCTCGTTCGCCAGCTCCATCCTACCGCGGTCGATGAGGGAGCCGACCTCCTCGGTGCGGACGGTTGACAGGTGCGCGTGCTCCTTCGCCCGCGCCAGGTCGGACTTCGGCATCCGCAGGGAGATGTCCTCCTTGAGGGTCTTGACGGCGTAGAGCGGATCGCCCGGCACGCTGTCCTCGGAGGCCACCGTCGCGCCGTATGCGGTGCCGGTCCCGAGCACGACAATGCCGAGGGCAACCACGGCCGTCCGCGCGAGCTTCGCGCGCCAGCCGGACGGTCCGATGGCGCGACCAAGCCAGCCCCGGTTGGCCTCACGCTTCCTGTCATCCACCGCCGCCATGAACTGGTAGCGGCTGCGCTGCTTGGCCTCCTCGCGGTACGAGATCGTCTGCGCGACGTTCATCGTCGAGGCCGCGGTGCGCAGCATCGGCTCCAGCTCGGCCGCGTAGTCGGGGTAGCTTGCCAGGCACTGCTCGACCGTCTCGCCCGCCGCGAGGCGCTCGATGCATTCGTTCAGTACGTCATCAACGGTTGTGCTCATCCTATGCACCGCCTTGGCTTATCAGGCCCTGTTCCATCGCCGGGCCAAGGAGCGTCCTGAGCTTCTTGATCGCCGCGTGCTGCAGCGCCTTGACCGCGTTTTCCTTCTTGCCCATCGCCTCGGCCGTCTCCGCGACCGACAGCCCGCCCGCGAACCGCAGGGAGAGGACCTCCTGCTGCAGCTGCGTCAGACCGCCCATCGCGTCCTTGACCTCCTTGATCGACAGCTCGATATCGAGCTTCCTGTCAACGTCCACGCCGTCCGAACCGACGACCCGCATCGCGTCGTCGAGCGAGGTCTTCTTCTGCCTTCCAGCCTTCCGGTAGTAGTCGATAACCAGGTTGTGCGCGATCCTAAAGAGCCACGACGTGAAAGGGTAACCCTGCCACTTGAAGGAGCCTATCGACTCCAACATTCTCAGGAATACTTCTTCGGTCAGGTCCTCCGCCTCGAGGGTGTCGCCGGTCTTGAACATCACGTAGCGATAGATTTTGTCGTAGTAGGCCTCATACAGGCCCGCAAACGCCTCACTATGTCCCTGCTGCGCTCGTCGTACCAGGTCCTCTACTTCTTCCTTGGACGGAGCATCGTTGCGGTCGGGCATGGTCGGCTTCCCGTGTCAGAAGCTGCCAAGGGCACGTCGATTAGCCTCGGCGCGCCGATGCTACACTATATAACGCACCCTTTGCCATTAGGATAGCGACGGGGCAGGGGAATTCGTTTCAATCGACGGACGCCGAAGACTCCCCTAGCTTGCGCCTCACGTGCCGCCCGGCGCTAGGCCGCGTCCACGAACTCCACGCCGTACTCTCCGGCGATTTCGACGAAACGGTCGGGGTCCGCAGCCATCTTCTCGAACATCTCTTCGATGCCGGCGGGGACGAAGAAGAACACCAATCTGGCGACCTCGTCGGACTCGTTCTTGAAGGAATGAGCAACACCTCGCGGGACGTGGATGAACGTGCCGGGAGTCGCGACGACTCGCCTGCCGGCGGCTCTGAAGACCAATTCGCCCTGAGTTACGTAGAACCCCTCTTCCTCCCGTGTCTGTATGTGGGGGGGAGGACCGCCGCCGGGAGGAACGACGGCTTCCACGAAAAAGTAGTGGCCGTCCGTGTCCTCGCCTGTAGCCATAATCGAATATTCGTCGCCGGCGCCGTGAATGACCCTTCGTTCATCTTCAGGACGCACAATCTTTGCCCAGCTCATGTATTAACTCCGGTATAAAGTGGTCACAGCTATCAGATGCTGCCGCAGGCCCCTCTTTGGCGATGATGCTCTTACACGGCCAGCTTCATGGCGATTCTCACCGACGCGAGCCCAGCCTCACGGTTCGCGGGTCTACATCCGGTTCGATTACTCTGACGCGATTCTGCCCAGGGGACGCGAGTCTGTATGGGGGTTTCTTCCTACCCAGTTCTCGGAGCTTCTCGGTGAGCTTGATACTCTCTTCGAGTTTATCGTCGTCCAGCTTGGGATTTTTACGCATGATTTGATCTTTGTCCATTGGTTGGCCTCCACGCGAGATGCGGCGGAACATTAAGACATCCATACCTCTAGCTTCTCAGTCTCTTGCACGAAGACCATGAGGGCTGTGTCCTCATGCCAATTGCTATGCCCTTCTCCATCTAGCGTAAGGATTGTGCCTCCTATCTCTCGTACCACTTCAACCAAGTCACGCATGTCCCGGCCGACTACATTGTCATGCTTCCCATGTACCAGGTGTACGCCACCCTCAAACTTCTGCAGGGAACCGGTAATGTCTGCCTCTTTCGCCTCGTGCCAGAACCGTCCACGGTACTTTCGCCCTCTCTCCTCGTAAACGGTGGCCGGATCACCATTAAAGCTCCTGACCGGGTCAGGGGACCAGAGTAGTAAGGCCGACACCCTTCCGTGAATACGATCTTCACTGGTGGCGACTATCGCGGCGGAAGCCCCCATACTCTCTCCTAGGAGGGAAATCCTATATCCTGCCTCCGTGTACTTGCCCACCAACGCAACGATGGTGTCCACCCACTCGTTGAACGAAACGTCCAGAAACGGACCGTCTGAGTTGCCACAATTGGGCTGATCAAACCTTAGCACCGAATAGCCGTGCTGGGCCAAGAGCCTGGAGAAGCTGACGAAGCCTCGGGCGGGACCGGTCGAATCGCCCTTGAATCCGTGACACATGATGACGAGCTTCTCGGTCGACTCCAGAGGCTCCGAGAGGTGGCAGAATATCCTCCTATTCCGGATATTCTGAAAGAAGACATAATCTTCTTGTTTGGCGAAGACTTCTTGATGTGTCAACTTGATGCCCGATAACTCTGGGCCGGACTGACCTGTCCACGTAATCGCGCATCCATTGTACCAACACCCCCTCATTCCCTTCTTGCCAGCGCCCCGGTGCGGGCAAGCGTTTCGGTTATCTCGTCGAGCTTGCCGTCCAGCTTTTGCAGGGTCTCGCGTATCTGCGCGACCTGCGTCTCGATACGCACCAGCGAGCGCGTCGTGGCGCGGATGTCTCCCTCGTTGTGGGCGACGCTCGCCTCTAGCTTGTCGAGCTGGTCCTCGATCTTCGGCTTGTCGCTCACGTACGGTGACCCGTTTCGCACGAGGTCCTCGATCTGCGAGCGCACGAGGTAGTCGCGGTCGCGCCGGTCGATCTCCTCCGCTTGGCGCTCGATTCGCGCCACCGCGGCGTCGTCCGCCTTGCCGTCCAGCACCGCGACCGACCACCCCATCAGGCCGAGATTGACCGTAATGAGGATGCCTATGGCCCAGTAGAGAACGCCCCGATCCGCTTTGTCGTTTGTAGTCATGTCATGCCACCATCATCGTCCACGTAACCGTCTGCGTGTCGTCCGATACGTCCACATAGAGCGTGGAGGCGTCGATGCTGCCCCTTCCCGCCGTCGTGAAGTCGAACTCCGCGAGTCCCGCGCCGATCTCCACGCCGGAGTCGCTCCCCGTCGCGCCTGAAAGGAGCGCGACGCCTTCGGCCTCATCGGCGTGCTTTACCCAGAGCTTCACCGCTCTCAGCGGCTCGCTCGTGAGTTGGGCTGGCGTACCCGCCGTCACCGATTCCTGTCCGTGTATCAGTCTCATAGCTATATCTCCTCCACCGTCACCCTGCTCGTGCCCCGCTCATCGAGGCCGGTCTCCTCTCCGCCCGACACGCCGACCACGTCCACGTAGTGCGTCCGAGTCGTGCCCGCGTCGTCCCGGAACGTGAACTCCACGAGGTTCGTGCTCTCGATTGCCGACGCGAGGTCGGAGCGCATGTCCTTCGGGGTGCGCCCGCCGTGCTCCTGGTTCAGCGCCACGTCGAAGGTGAACCCGTACTTCGTCGGTATCTTCTTGCGGTACTCCAGCGCCATCGAGACGAGGACGGGCGTCTTGGACACGTCCGGCCCTCTCCTCAGCCTGCACGTGATCTGGAAGGCCTTGAAGTCGGTCCCGTTGGGCGTGTCCTCGTCCGGCAGGTTGAAGGTCGTCGTGCCATCGGTCGTGATCCGCCCGACGAGCTTGGAAGATGCGCCGTCGTAGTCGACCGCCGCGTACACCTCGATCACCTCTGTCGCCGTGCAGTCCTGCGTTTCCACCCGGAGGCGCAGCGCCGTCTTGGTGACCTCCGGCTGGCCCGCGTCGAACCATGGATAGACGTGCTTCGCCCGGAGCAGACCGCTCGTGTCCGGGTAGCCGGGGGCGTAGGACGCCGCGGGCCCGAATCGCGAGTTGGTCAGCGTTTCGCGAAGCTCCGTGTAGCCGACGTTCGGCAGGTCTCCGAACAGCCCATCATCGGTCGCCCACCACAGGCGGTACTTCCCGTAGGCGTTGGAGACCCACGCCGCCGTAATCGACATCCACGAAAGAGCCGTGTGCGCGTGAGATACGCCGACGCCGTCCCACAGGAAGATGTCGGCCGGCGTGAAGAGCGCGTCGAGGCCGTCCATCACCACCGCGAGGTCGAGATGGGTCGGCAGGAGCTTGATGATGCCGCCCTTGGCGCCCGCCGTCGTGAACAGGCCGTCCTCGCCCCGACGTGGAAACGCGAAGTCGAACGACCGGCGTCCCGGCGAGTAGGCGTACACGTGCCGGCCGACCGGCGCGTAGATGACGCCCCTCCAGGCCGTCGCGCCCGATCCGCCGATGTCGTGCTTCGGCCACCTCGCGGGCGTCTCGACGAAGCGGTTGTTCGCGTCGTCATGAGCGTACAGACCCACCTTCGTTCCCGCGTAGAGAATCGGCCTGCCCGAACGGTCCGGCCCCACGAACAGCGACGTGACGTACCCCGGCGGCAGCGGCAGCGCGGCGTCGTTGATGCACGAGTACCTGCTCGTCCTGAGCGGCCCCGCCGGACCCTGCCACAGCCTCCCGTCGTCGTCCATCCCCCAGAGACGGTCGTTCCAGTACGCAAGGAACTTCGCGGGTTTGACGTTCTTGCGGAAGGTCGTCCCGTCCGAGGTGTAGGTGAACCCCTCGTCCCCGTGGGCGAAGACGAGGTACTGCGAATGGCCGCTTGCAGATCGGTGTGAGATCGTCACCGCGTCCGTCGCCGCGCCAGGCAGGGTGTGCAGCGACTCGCCCCACGAGTCGGCCCTGCCGTCGTACTTGCGGATGTCCGTCCCGCCGCCCCACGCCGCATAGATCTCGCTGTCGCCGTATTCGTCGTTCAGTTCCCCGATGGCCGTGATGTCTCCTGACAGTTCGGCCCCCGTGGTGTAGCGTGAAAGCGGAGGCAGCGTAATGCCCCCTTTGTACCGCACGTCGCACGACGTGTACGCGCAGCGGTCGAGCTCCGGGTCTCGCGCGTCGAGCTTGTACACTCCCAGCCCGCCGCGCTGGTCCGTCCACTTGACCACGCTGCGCCTCGGATCGGAGTCCGACCCCACGTCGCCCAGCACCAGCTTGCCCGGATACCGCGACGCGATGAACGACAGCACGCTGGCTCCACGCCTCGGCGCGATCCGATACCGCTTGCCGTCCAGCGATATCTCTTGTTGATTGACTACGTTTTCCGTCATTTTCATTCTCCGGTTCGTGACCCCATGTCCGTCAGGCGGGTGGGGGCCGTAATGTCTAGCTATCTGACCCGTCGCATGTTCGTTAGCAGGGGGAACGCGGCACGAGCTTCCCGTGTCCGGACGTCCCACTTCTCGCACGCCGCCCTGCCGGACTCCGACAGGTCGGGTGAAGCGAACAGGGCAAGCGCCGTCGCCCGCGCGATGATGAAATCGTCCGGCACCACGGTCGTTGATGCGTCGGACGACAGCCCCGACGGCACCCTGCCTCCAACGAGCTTGAGGGGAGCGCTGCCCGCCAGCCGCCTGCCCCCGTCCGTGAGCGTCAGGACGCGATCGCCCTTGTCGATGCCCCACAGGTGCGACGGCAGCGTCCGCCAAACAGCGGAGTCCGCGTCGATAGGGGACGGCGACGAAGTAGACACCCTGACCTGCACCTTCCAGATTGCGTCGATTCCTTCCGGTATTGGGAACCGCGTGACTCCGCCACCCGCCTGCAGCGACTCGTCCTCGACCGGCTCGTAGATATGACCAGCCGCCTCGCCGATGGCCTGGTTGATGTAGTCGTGGATGACCTCCGGTGGATATTCCGAGGGCCACAGTTCGTAGGAGTCGACGGCGGCGGTTGCTTCCGGCAACGGCCGTGTCCAGTTCAGTTGAGCGTCGGTCGCGTCGTAGTCGGAGACACGACGAATCTCGCCTGCTTTCACGACGATCCACCAGCCGTTGTAGTTGTCGTCCCCGCCGAGCAGCGTGTCGTCGATGAGACTCGTCTCATCCCCGTCCGACGTTGCTGTGGATACGATGAGGCGGTGCTCGATCAGGTTCCGCCCGATGCTCTTACGGAGCTGCTCGCGTGTCCGTCCTTGTCTGCCTGTCATGTTGGATATCCTTTCTCGATGGTGCGTTGCCCGCTCTGGATCCCGCTTTCGGAATAGCTCCAACATCTGTCATTCCGAGCGTAGCGAGGAATCTAGGGTGTTTCTCCGTCGTCATTAGAGCCGTTCCAGCTACGAGACTCCGCTTGGAGGACAAGGATTTTAGATTCCTCACTCCGCTGCGCTGCGTTCGGAATGACAGTGGTCGGGGTTATCCAAGGGTTTCCTTTCCCGGGAATGACGTAAAACGTCCTAGAAATAGATCCTGTTCATCGCGCTCCGGCGGCGCTTGGCCGTGTATTCCCGGAACTCCCGAATAGCGGCGCCGATCTCCTTGCGCTGCTCCGGCGTATGACGGTTAAGTGGCCCCAACCCGCGCACGTCGGTCAGAAAACTCTCGAAGGCCTCCGCCGCCATGTCCTCGATCTCCGCCGGAGCGGCGTCGGGATGGGCGGGAACGTGGCAGATCTGACTCCGTCCCGTGCGCGGATCGTGGAACCGGAACCGGTGTACGACCACGCTCTTGCCCGTGTCCGCCTCCGGCCCCGCCACGTACGGCATCTCCACCGCCGACCCCTCCGGCACCCACAGCCCCGACGCCGTCTCCATACCCGCCGACAGCTCTCGACCGGCAGGTGAAACCACGGCTCCGTTCGTCGTCATCCGTTCGTTAAACATCAAAGCGCGCCCCAACTCTTTCTAAACTGGGACGCGCTCCGGCATCTCTGGTGTATTCGATTGTGCGCCTGACCCGCTGGACGCGAGTCAGGACTGGTTACTAATCAAGAATAGGACGTGCGTTCTGTGACTGTCAAATCGGGGAGTCGCGCTACGGCTTTAGCAGAGACGCATACTCCTAGCATGATCGACTCAGCCATCTGAAAGAACATCGATGGGCAATGGGCCTATGAGTTTTCGCACGTACTTGAGCATTTCCTCGTCGTGCTTGAGAAGTTGGATAACGGCCCTTGCATACTCGTCCTGATCGTCGAAACCAAGGTGCTTCGAGATCCGAGCGAGGGCTCCAGTTGTTCTAATTGGATATTGTCTGACAATTGCGTCCAGATTATTGTCATGGATCAGTTTAAGTAACTTCTGCCGTTCTTGTTGCAGTATGCTAGGAGCATCTAGATCGATCTGGATGCGTTGATCGAGTGGAGATACCTTTGGATTTGGCAGGTGGTCGAGCATTTTCTCCCGTAGCCGACGGCCTGCCACAAGCTTGGCCAAGTGTTCACTTTGGTTCCTGATGGCGTTGATCGCCGCATCTCTGGCAGGCACCAAGCGAGAAGAAACATCATCCCCAGTAAGGCCAGTTCGCTTTTTGGCCACCTCCTCTTGAACTTTCTGATCAAAGTATATTGACTCGACCGAGTATACCCCGGTCGTATAGATGCCTTCTTCCCTCAGCTTTTCAACGTCATCAGCATTTCGACCATCTCTGTCTACAATTCCATAGGCATTGACCCTGTGTAATTCATTTGATGCGCGAATGCTCCTTACAGCGTCTTCTACAGACTTCCGCGTTCCTCGAGGAATGACCGATGCACATGGCGTTATCAGCCTATAGAGGGGTGTATCGAGGCTACTTTTCTCCCCCTCCACGAATACCACAGTGCGGCGGGCACCCAAGACATCTGTCTTTAGATCCTCGTCGATATCGAGCTGAGAGTTCACCAAATCAACATCCCAGGCCACTGCGGTGCCACCTTGATAAGTGCAACTCCTGACAAGCAATATCTTGGATGCTGGATTATCGGGAGGAAGCGTCAATTCGTGAGTGGACACTACGAACATGCAATCGGGCCTCTTGGAAAAGAGGCCATTGAGAAGCGGTGAGACTATCGATCTATGCAGATGCTGCTCCGGCTCGTCGATCAAGATCAATGTGTTTGCTGGTACTGTCAGTACCTCCGCGGCCAGTAACAAGGCGTTACGTTCTCCATCCGACATCTCTGCGGCACTATATGGTTCTAGCCCAGGCTTGGTCGCTACGATCGTCGCATTCCTGTCTACCGTGAAGTCGAAAGGCAAGTTGGCACTATTCAACAGACCACTCAAAGCCTCCAAAGGGTCTTCTCTACGTTTTATCAGACACTGTCCTCGCTTTTTGTCTCCCGCACGGAACGCATCGGCGATTTCCTGACTCAGTTGGCTTCGATTTTGGATAAGATCGAATATTGCCATATTCACCCGAAATTCAGGAAGGCGATCCATCCATCGAGCATCAGGGCGGGTGTATAGGCTCTGCAATTGGGATTCTTGCTGTTCCTTGTTGGCCGCAGTTAGATTAGACCCGCCAGACTGCAGCCATGTCCGGCGATGCGGAGGAATCCAACGAGACTGTGTCTTGTGATCAGAGTTGAGGCGATGGACGAGGGCCGACTTGCCAACTCCGTTGGCTCCAAGCACATAGAGAATCTCACCGGGAGCCAATTGAATATCACAGGATCCAGCCGGTCCGGGTACTGATATCGTTATACTCATGACTATCCACTTCCTATTCTCTTTTGGGGACTAACATGGATCAGATCTCTCCTGACTAGACCTCAACTACGGGCTAGGTTCAATACAACTGCCAGTAATGACCTGCATTATTGGTATCTGTTTTGTACCTTGAACGTCACTTGGCCGAATGCCCCACCACGTCAATGGTCGTGGAACCGAGGAATGTCGAATTCGCCCAGACCTGGAACTCGTACCGCCCCGGCTCGCCTATCTGAAGGGGCGGGAACGGTATGAGAAGCTCGGCGGACGCGAGCCGGTCGGACTGTTCGAGCTTGCCTTAGGCTTTTGCAAGTACGTTGCCCGAATTCAGGTGAACGAACCGGATCTCCAACTCGTAGTGACCCTGTGCGTCTGCTATCTTCAGGTATAGGGTGACAGCCCTCTTCGTAGGGAACGAGGCCGCCGAAAGCCGGTCGAAGATGCCGATGAGACTCTTCTTCTTGGAGTGCGGCTCGGTAACGCCTACGTCGCAGACCAACGCCGCGACCAGGACCGGCACAACTTGGCTCAGGGACTCCACCAACTGTGGAAACGTCCTTCCTCTGTGGGAGCGAATCTTGGTGGATCTATGATAGCGAAATCCCGTACAGGGGCACTACGATTCTACCCTTACTTGCGGAACTTCTGATCCGCCCCCACCCCCATACAACCTGCCGCTCGCCAGGTCACGTTCCACCTCATCGGGCGCCATGAACTTGCGGCCCGTGCGCTCGGTGCCGTATCGCTCGCGACAGCCCTTGCACTCGCACTCCTCGCTCGGCGGCCACGGCAGGAGACCCCGCCTGGCGTACCTCGCCTGATGGTCGGGGTGGCCGGGCAGGTTGTGTCGCTCCTGTGGTGTCGGGCCGCAGC
>VXLM01000044.1 GCA_009841605.1 Dehalococcoidia bacterium | reverse complement strand
CCCGCGCATGTTTTCATTGCAGGTGGTGAGGGTGGCAACCCTCATGAGATATTCCTACGAAAATAGGCTCCGACAATCCCGTCGTAGGGGCAACCCTTGTGGTTGCCCGCCTCCGCCTCTGCATGTTTTCATTGCAGGTGGTGAGGGTGGCAACCCTCATGAGATATTCCGAACGCAGCGAAGCGAAGTGAGGAATCTAAAATCCATGTTCTCCAACACAGGTTCCGTAGCTGACCAGACCTCACAACTCTACCTGAACAGACCACATCCCTCTCTGCGCCCTCAGCGTTCTCTGCGGTGAATCTACACCAGCATCCATAACCCGAAAGGAACAAACAACCATGCGACTCCTAGTTATCGGCTGCGAATACGCGGGCAAGCACACCATCGGCGTAGAGATCGATAGATGGTGGAGCAACCTGACCGGACAGGAGTTCCGTCCTCCGCCGAGCTTCTCCTTCCACGACCACTTCGTGCTGCCCCACATCGTCCACGCGGAGGGTCACGAGCACCACAAGGAGCTGTCCGAGAAGCAGATGCTCACCCTCAATCCGCACCTTCTCGAGCACTTCCAGCGGTACCAGATCTTCAACAAGCTCACCAAGGGCTATAGGATCGATCCGGACCTGTTCCTCATGGACTTTCACTACGGCGACGCAGTCTACGCTCCCCTCTACTACGGCTACGGCAAGCCGGGCATGTACGCCGACCGTCGAAACATGGCACGCAGCATCGACGCGGAGATCAACGAGTTCTACCCCGACATGGTCCTCGTGCTGGTCAAGGCCTCTCCCGACGCCATTCGACACCGCATGGCCAACAAGCACGAAACGCCCTTCCCGCGCCGTCACGCTGCCACCTACTTCAAGGGCGAGGATGCCGAGACCGTTCTTGCCCGCTTCGACGAGGAGTTCGAAAAGTCGCTGATAACGCGCAAGATCGAAATCGACACGACCGACGCAACTGTCGAGGAGTCGCTCGCCGAGTTCGTGCGTCAAGTCAAGCCCTTCATCACCAACGACGACTACCAGCGCATCCTCGGCAACCGCGCCTTGGAAACAGGGTGACGACGGTAAGAGGATGAAACAGGGCGAGGTACAGAAACTACTCCATACAATTCGACCAGCCGCACCGGAAGACGCCGAGGCCGCAGCTCGAATATACATCGACTCTTGGAACGCCGGATTCGGCGAGCTGATGTCGCAGGCAAACAGGACAGTAACTGCTGATCGTGTCGAACGCTGGCGTCACGACCTTGCCCAGCCGGTCCCACATCGTTGGTGGGTGGCGGTGCATGAGGGTTCGATCGTTGGGTTCGCCGGCATCGGCCCGAGCCGAGACCCGGTAGATCCCCAACTCGGAGAGCTCCATACCATCGCTATTGATCCACCCTACTGGCGACAGGGAATCGGCAAGGCACTGATTTCACTCGCTCTGCAGCATCTCGTATCTGATGGCTACCGTGAGGCGATACTGTGGACCGTCGAAGGCTACGAGCGAGGAATCGCCTTCTACGAGGCCATGGGCTGGAGTCGCGACGGTGGAGTTCGAGATAACGGACGACAAATCCGCTTCCGGCGCGACTTGGCACCCTTGAGGGTGCCGCCATCAACCATGCATCGATTACGCGACAGTATGAACAAATCTACCGATGATGCGTACGTGGTGCTACGAAAGATTGGACTTGATACTACCCAGTTGACAAAGGTCGAGTCGATCCGGAAGAGACATGGCAATCGCCTCTTCCGAATCACTCTAGGAAGTTCCTCTTACATACTTAAGGTATTCGGAAATCCAGATGCCTCAAGCGAAGTACGTGCGTATGCCCTGCTCAAGTATCTTGGCGTTCCCACCCTCCATACCGTAGCAACGACGAGTGATGCGCTTCTTCTCGAAGATGTTGAAGCCAGTAAACACCTTAGGCTTGCCGGGGAGGACGATGTAGGCAAGGCCGGAGTTGGTGTGGCAATAGCGGCCTGGTATCGAGCGCTTCACCATGCGGGATCGAGATTCTCGACGGATCAGACTAAGCCTACATTCCTGCGGCGTGAGATCGAGGAGGTGACACCTGCGTCGATCTTTGACGTGGCATCAAGAGTCGGAGGTGCAAATCATTCCAAATGGGCCAATCTAGCCGACAACATCGATAGGATCAAGAATACTGCGATGGCCCTTGAGGAGACTCTAACCTATAACGACTTCCATTGGACCAACTTGGCTTTGTCCCGAAACGAGAAGCCAATCAGAGCCGTTATGTTTGACTATCACCTTATAGGCGTGGGGTTGCGATATTCGGACTGCAGAAACGTGGCCGGCTCTCTTGGGCCGGATGCTGCGGATGCATTCTGGTCTGCATACGGTGACACAGATCCCCGGGAGAAAATCTTTGACGACTTGTTAGCCCCTCTGCATGCTCTCGTTGAGGCCTTTCGACGGCCCAAGTTTCCTTCATGGGGAGAAGAAAGTCTGGAACTAGCGAAATCAGGGAAGATTCACTGCAGACTTGACGGAGTTATGAAAATTCTGTAACGATGATCTGGAAACAGGCACTCTCGATGGGCTGCGAAGGGAAGAACGAATTGAAGTGTCTGGACTACCTCAACTCCGTCCCTAGCACCGACCCACAAGATGGCCACCCGGCTGCTAGAATGGGCAAGTTCCCTCGACAGATGCAGTAAGGTATCCAACAAACACATAAAGTGCAGGACGCTCAAGAACACGAATGCATTAAGAGATCCCCGACCTAAACTCCCTTCTTTCTACGCAATACTTTCTACTTTCTCTCGAGGACTTCATGCCTCCCAAGCGACAAAAACCTACCCGCGAACAGCGCGTCGAATGGGTCTGGAAGCCCATCGAGGACCTTGACTGGTCGCGGAAGAAGCGCGCCGACATGACGCCCGTCGAGCGGGAGTTCGTCGAAGCGGCCGTCATTGACGGTGAGGGCAACTACACACCCGACCTGCGACGAATGAAGTCCCTCCTCGCCGAGCACCCCTGCATCATCAAAACGGCAGGCGCGGCTGCGCTCTCCTCCGCATTCCCCAAAAAGGACTCGGACGACGTGATCACCTTCCTCATAGATAATGGCGCTCGGTTCGAGTATCCGGAGGGAGTATTCAGTCCCGTCCATGAGGCCGTGTGGAAAGCGTCACACAAACAGGAAGGAATCGAAAAGTTCAACCTCATCTTCGAATCCGGCCTTGCCGACGCCGCCCAGATCGGCATCGAGCCGGTGCATGCTATGACATCGAGCCACCGCTCCCTCCTGCACATCACGGCGACCTTCGGCTACCCGCCCCTCACCGAACTGCTCCTGGAGCACGGCGCGGGCAAGGTCATGGAGGCTCGATTGAACGCCAACGCCGACACTGCCCTCCATCGAGCGACACAGGCCGGCCACGTATGGGAGAGGCGGCGCGAGGTCGCAAGGCTACTCCTCGAGCACGGCGCATACTACGACATCTTCTCCGCCAGCGCCCTCGACGACGATGAGCGCCTGAGGGAAATTCTCGCGGAAGACCCCTCAGCAGTCGACGCCCGTCATTCCGACCGGACGACGCCCCTCCACTGGGCCGCGGCTGCGGGCGCTCCCGCCTGCGCCGAGACGCTTCTCGCCAATGGGGCGGATGTCAATGCCCTCAACTCCGGCAAGAAGACCCCGCTCCACAAGGCCGCCGCTCCCCTCGACGCGGTACCCATCGAGTGGACGTACCCGCCCATCGACAAGGTCATCGAGGTGCTGGCGAAAAGCGGCGCGAACGTCAACGCGCAGGACGACAAGGGACGCACTCCGCTACACCTCGCCACCTATGGGGGCTACAAAGACGCCGCCGAACAGCTCATGGCCCTCGGCGCGGACACGACCATCCGCAACAAGCGGGGCAAGAATGCCCTCGAAGTCGCCCGCATGGCCTGCCTCTACCTCAAGCCGAAGACGGCAAAATCGAAGAAGCCAAGTCGCCGACGCCGGTAGCGCGGCTTGAATCTATCTCAAATTGAGCTTCGTTGAGTTCTGCACCCACAGGTGCAAGGAAACACGTTCGCCCTGAGCCTGTCGAAGGGCAATCCTCTCCCCCACTCTGCGGTCTCTGTGCTCTCTGCGGTGAACCCTGGGTCACTCGCCCGCCACAACGCTCCGCAGCCGCTCCACACCGAGTCGCGGGCTCGACAGAATCGGAACGACCTTGTCTTCATCGGATATGAGGTCAGCTACACGGGCCATAGTTGCCTGTGCCAGCACGACGACATCCACACGGTCCATGAGCTCTTTGAGTCTATCGATCACGATGCTGTCGTGAGTATCGGTGTCGCCCGCGCCCAGAGCTTCAAAAGCGCCCTGACACAGGACAGTCTCGACCTGCACTTCCCTGCCCTGCGTCGAGGCACGCGCCCTCACGAGGTCGGACGTGGGAGTAAGAGTTGTATGCAAGGTCGCGATAACCCCAATCCGCGGCCCAAGCTGGACTGCTTGATCGGCCATTGCCTCGTCGACCTTCAGAAACGGGACATCGACGCTCTCTTTCGCCGTGTCCACGGCGGGGCCAATGGTTGAGCACGTCAGCATGATGGCTTCAGCGCCGGACGCTTCCGCCGCAGAAGCGAGCGAGGCGAGACGGGAGACTCTCTCTTCGGTAAGCTCGCCACCGGCGACGATCTCCTTTAACAGCCCCTCGTCCACGAGGTGAACTACCTCCGTTCCCGGCATCATCTCCTCAGCCAGTTCATCCCACATCGGAATCAGCCTCTCCACCGTGTGTACCATCCCAACTTTGCGTGTCATGTAATCACCTTCCCTATGGCCGGATCCCCGTAGGGGCAGCCCTTGTGTCTGGCCGGATCCCCGTCGGGGCAACCCTTGTAGCTGGCCTCATCCCCGTAGGGGCAGCCCTTGTGGCTGCCCTGGACGAAAACGGAATGATCCTGAAAGCCGCCTCATTTTCTTAGTTGCAACGTATACAGCTCATCGTCGCCCGAATCGACGACTCGCGCAACCATTTCTTCGATTCCCCAGCGCACGTCAAGGTACCGCCCGCTCGCGGCGTCCGCCTTCCCGGAGGCGATGTAGACCACCCCTTCCGCCGACTCCTCAGGCTCGATGCGAAGATCGGTCTCCAGGGCGGCAGCCATAACCTCAGCTGCGGGACGGGGCATTTCCGGCCCCGCCATGTACTTGGTCAACTCCGTGCGAACGAGACCGGGGCCGTAGTTGAATACGGATATGCCGAATTCCTGCGTCGCCGCCGCCAGGGAGCGTGTCATGCTGTACAGCGCGGCCTTCGACGTGGTGTACGCCGAACTGTAAGGAGAGGCGAGGTAAGACGAACTGCCGAGCACGTTTACGATTCGCCCTCGCCCACGCTCAATCATGCCGGGCAAAACCGCCCGTGACAGCAAATACGGCCCTCGAACGTTCACCTGTATCACGTACCACCATCGCTCCGCGTCGTGTTCCCAGTCACGTCCGGGCGGACTGGGCAGCCCCGCGTTGTTGACGAGCAGGTCCACAGGCCCCAACCCCTCTGTGACATCGCCCACCAACCGTTCCACGGCCTCCGGGTCCGACACATCCGCCGGAAACGCCCCGGCTGTCCCGCCCGCCTCTCGTATCAACCGCACCGTCTCGTCGACTTGCGCCTCTGTCCGCGCCGTCACAGCCACCGACGCACCCGCCTCCGCAAGCGCAATCGCAACCGCGCGACCTATTCCCCTGCCCCCTCCGGTGACAAGCGCTACCTGTCCATCGAGGTCAATGGTTTCTGACATACGACTTCTCCAATCTCATCGCTTACGCCAATTCGACATGCCAGCGCAATAATCCTTCAAATGCGCGCGCATAGCAATCACCTCACACCGTCACGGCTATGAAAATAGGCCCCAACACATCTCTCGTAGGGGCAACCCTTGGAGCCCGTCTCATAACTCGACTGCACACATTCCACTAGCAAATTGCGTACCGATTATCGTCGCTGTAGATATTGCTTGCTCCGAAACATAGCCACACTTGCCGTCATTCCCGCGAAAGCGGGAATCCACAACCTCCCGAAAAGAGAGGCTGGCTACTTATGAGACAGCCTCCTTGTGGTTGCCCGGTCCCGGCACATCTCTTGTAGGAGCAACCCTTGTGGTCGCACGATCCCAGCGTCAATTCGCTTTCCTTCCTTTATGTGACCTTCCTAATACCATCTCACTCCCGCAAAAGGCATGTCCCGTGCCCCGACACGGGAACGTCACCCCGTACACCGATACGGGGCGGGAATCTACCTCCCGCCCCGCCGACCGGAATCAAGATGCGTCCCCTTGCAACCCGTCCCACCACCCGATTTGTTGTACAATCCGCCACGAACGATCACCTGCGAGGCCAACAACATGCCAACCATACTCGAAAGGTTCTACGAGACCCACCAAAAGTCCGCCGAGCTATACGCGGGAGGTCAGGAAGTCGTCGCGGGCGGCGCTGCCCAGTCTCGCGTCATGTACCCCCACCCATTCTACGTCGGGCGAGGAGACGGCGCGGTGAAATGGGATGTTGACGGCAACGAGCTCATCGACTACCTCATCGGCTTCGGCTCCCTGATTCTCGGCAACAACCGCCCGGAAATCACCGAGGCTGTCGAGCGACAGGTGAGGAACGGCACCCACATGGGCACCACGACCCCCCATGAGGTGCGCTGGGCGGAGCTCATCACCGGCCTCATGCCGTCCGCCGAGCGCGTGCGCTTCACCGCCAGCGGCACGGAGGCCACCCTGCTCGCCATCCGCCTCGCTCGCGGATACACCGGCAAGACGAGGCTCGTAAAGTTCCGGGAGCACTACGACGGCTGGCACGACTACGTCGCCATCGAGGCCGGAATCACCGCGCCCTACGGCGTCCCGAACGAGACCCGCTCTACCGTTGCGGTCGTGGAGCCCGACCCCGACGCTTTGGAAAAATACCTCTCGCAGGACTCCGACGTCGCCGCCGTCATCATGGAGCCGACCGGCGCGCACTGGGGCCAGTTCCCCGTCCAGAACCCGCACTTCCTCGAATCGGTGCGAGAGATAACCCAACGTCACGGCGTCCTGATGATTATGGACGAGGTCATCATGGGCTTCCGCGTGTCTCGCGGCGGCGCGCAGGGCAAGTACGGCGTCATGCCCGACCTCTGCTCGATGGCGAAGATCGTCGCAGGCGGCCTCCCCGGCGGCGCAGTAGGAGGACGCGCCGACATCTTCGAGCCGATGGGCGATCCTGACCCAGCCAAGCGCTTCGTCCATCCGGGCACCTTCAACGCCAACCCCGTCTCCGCAGTCGCCGGTATAGCGGCTCTGGAGATCATCGAATCCGAGCCGATCACCGAGATGGCCGACGCAGCAGCCGACAGGCTCAAGAACGGCCTGCGCAACGCCCTCACCAAGCAGGAGGTGACAGGACACGTCCATGGTGTCTCGTCGATCGTCCACATCGCGCTCGGCGTCGAGGGTGAGACCAACGACCAGGACATCTCCCAGGTCCCCCACGATCAGCTGATGGCGGCCACCTCCGGGAGGAAGATCGAGATGCTCAAGCTGGCGATGCTCAACGAGGGCGTGGACATGTTCGGCGGCATCGGCTTCATGACCTCCGCCGCCCACACCGACGACCAGGTCGACCGCACCGTCGAGGCCTTCGAGCGCTCCCTTGTCGCCCTCCGCGACGAGGGGTATATCTAACGGGCGATTCCTGCGGCTGGTACCGTTCCCATTTTGAATATGATAGTCAATTAAGAGACGTGTATCCCCTCTCCCGTCGTGGGAGAGGGTTAGGGTGAGGGTGTATTGAGTGAGCTACCAAGAACCGGTACAAAGCATCACATGACCAACCCTCTTGACTCGATCACCCGGCTCAAAGAAGAACTCGACGCCCTGCGTCCTCTCCCTGCGGACGTTCTCGGCCAGATCGAGCAAAAGCTCAGGCTCGAAGCGAACTACAACTCGAACGCCATCGAGGGCAACACGCTCACCTACGGCGAGACCCGCAGCCTCATCCTGCACGGGCTCACCGCGCAGGGCAAGCCCATGCGCGACCACCTCGACATCGAGGGGCATGACACCGCCGTCAAAGCAATCGAGGACGCGATCTCGGACGACCGTGAGCTCAACGAGGTCTTCATCCGCAATCTCCATCGCATCCTCCTGAAAGAACCCTACGAGAAGGAGGCGGAGACTCCCGACGGCCGGCGAGTAACACGAATAATTTCGATTGGCGACTACAAGACCACGCCAAACAACGTTACGACATCGACCGGCGAGACCTACTACTTCACCCCTCCCGATCAGGTTAAGTCGGCCATGGGCGACCTCATCGACTGGTACAGGTCCAACGAGCGCGAAGGCGAGCACCCCATCATCATCGCCGCGACCTTCCACTACCGCTTCGTGCGCATCCACCCCTTCGACGACGGCAACGGTCGCATGGCTCGGCTGCTGATGAACATGGTCCTCATCAAGCACGGGTACACCGTCTCCCTCATTCGCCATGAAGACCGAGACGAGTACCTCGGCCAACTCGAACAGGCCGACAAGACCGAAGATCTCACCGAGTTCATCGACTACATCGCAAACTCCTGTGAGTACTCACTAAAGCTGTACCTGAGAGCCGCTCGTGGAGAGTCCATAGAGAGCATGGACGATATCGACAGAGAGATCGCGTTCTTCAAGCAAGGTTCAAAGGAACCTTGACCTTCGCATCAACGCGATAATTACCTGGGAGGAACCCACCATGCGTAAACCTAAACTGATCTACTACAACGACGCGCGGCACTACCTCATGTACCGCTACGACCCTCCCCTGAGCAGGCATGTCCTGCAACAGCCGGTCGACGAGATATTAGGCACAGGCGTCGACACCCTCTCCTTCGGGCTGGCTTCCGGTGCGACCTTCCTCCACGACACGCGCGTCGGCAAGCGCTGGGGCGAGGGCGTCACCGACCACAATCACGGCATCATGTGGTGGCGCGCGGCGAAAAACCTTGAGCGGGCCATAGCAGACGGCTTCGACCCCCTGCAGGTCGTCATCGACCGCGCCCACGAGAAGGACATCCAGATCGTCTGCAGCCTCCGCATCAACGAGGGCGGCACCGGCAGCGGCCTGAACGCAAACCGCTACATGTTCTCCCGCCTCAAGGAGGAGCATCCCGAATACATGATCGGCGACGATGCCGCCGACCCCGGCAGGTCCACGTGCCTCAACTTCGCCATCCCCGAGGTCAGGCAGGAGCGTCTCTCCGTCATCGAGGAGGTCTGCGACCGCTACGGGGCCGACGGCATCGAGATCGACGACTACGTGCGCACCTTCTTCCGCCAGTCCGAAATCGAGAAGAACACTCCCCTGCTTACCGAGTTCATGGGAGACGTCCGCGCCCTCCTCGACCGCATCGGCGAACGGCGCGGCGAGCGTCTCATGCTGGCCGCCCGCGTTCATCCCCGCGAGGACGCCAACCTCTCCGTAGGCATGGACGTGCGCAGCTGGATGCGAGAGCGATTCGTCGACCTCGTGGTCGTCAATTACGGTGGCTTCCAGTTCGACCAGGACACCGACCACGCATGGATAGCCGAGGAGGCCCGCGAGAGCGGAGCGCTCGTCTACTCCCACCTGGGCCGAACGCCCTACGATGACCGGCACCACGACCCGACTATTGAGATGTACCGTGCCGCCGCGAGCAACCATGTCGCCGCGGGCGCGGACGGCATCTACCTCTCATCCCTCGATTGGCCCCACACCGAGCGCGAGTACCTCGCCATGCGCGAGCTGTCCGACCCCGACATCTACGCCCGCAAGAACAAGCACTACGTCAAGGCGCAGCAGGAGTCCACCCCATATGCCCTCGAACGCCACCTGCCTATTGTCCTGCAAGAGGGCGAGACGGCATCGGTGCCCATAACCGTCAGCGACGACGTTGACTCAGCCCGCTCCGATAATGAGCTCGAACGGGTGACTCTCCGCATCCGCATCGTCCAGACCGGCATGGAGGACAAAATGACATTCAAATTCAACGGCGCTCAACTCACCCTCGAACCCCGCAACGTCAGCCACTTCTACGGCGGCCTCGTCTCATACGGCATAGCCAGGGCCGGGTTCCCCGAGCGAATAAACACCCACTACTGGTTCGAGTTCGACCTTCCCGTCGAATCCGTCCGTCGAGGCGAAAATACGGTCGAGGTAATCCCCAACCACATCCTCGCCGAGCGCGTGGAAGACCGTGTGCTCCTCCACGCCGAACTGCTCTTGGACTACAAGCAGCCCCCCGTCCCCATCGGCGAACAGTTGTAGCAGTCTCCCCCTCTGTGCCCTCTGCGTTCCCTGTGGTGAGTCTCCCGCTCCCTACATGCGAGACTCCGCCAACTGGATGAAGAACCGCAGGCTCTCAGGGTTGACCATGGCGTCCATACTGACGGCCTTTTCCGCATCCTGCCCTGAGAGAATCCGCTTGACCGGCACCTCGACCTTCTTGCCGTTCAACGTGCGGGGCACCTCTTCAATCACGTGAATCTCGTCAGGCGGCCAGCGCGGAGAAAGTTCCGTCCTGCACCTGAGAGCAATTGCCTTCCTCAGGTCGTCGTCGAGGGTGAATCCTTCATTCATTACGAGGAACAGCAGGAGGTCTCCCGCATCGCCGATCCCCGAAGTGTCCACTACGAGGCTGTCCACCACCTCGTCCATGTCTTCGATGACGCGATAGTAGTCGCTCGTGCCCATGCGGATGCCCGAACGCTTTAGCGTAGAATCGGAGCGCCCTGAAATAACGAACGTGCCTCGGTCGGTTACTTCCACCCAGTCCCCGTGCCGCCACACGCCTTCGTACATATCGAAGTAGCTCTCCCGAAACCGAGTGCCGTCCTCATCGTTCCAAAAAAACAGAGGCATTGAGACAAGCGGCTCCGTCAAGACCAGCTCGCCCACTTCATTGGTAACCGAGTTGCCGTTCTCGTCGAACGCCTCCACTTTCGCGCCCAAGCAGCTGCACTGGATCTCCCCCGCGTGCACGGGCAGAAGCGGCGACGGCCCAACGAATCCCGTGCATACATCCGTGCCTCCGCTGAACGACCCCAGCAGCAGATCGTCGTTCACGTTCTCATAGACCCAAACAAACCCTTCGGGCGACAACGGAGCTCCCGTCGAACCGACGCCTCGAATCGCTGACAGGTCGAAAGCCTCTTTCGGTCGGAGACCCTCCTTCAAACAACCGTGAATGAAGGGCGCGCTCGTCCCGAAGTACGTCGTGCCAGTGTCGTGAGCGAAGCTCCAAAGGCGGTTCAGGTCGGGGTAGGATGGATCGCCGTCATAGAGCTGAACTGTCGCGTCAATCAGCAGGCCGCCTATAAGAAAATTCCACATCATCCATCCGGTCGTCGTGTACCAGAAGAGCTTGTCGTTTTCGCCGAGGTCCATGTGAAGCGCGAGTGTCTTGAGGTGTTCGAGCAGGACATTGCCGTGTCCGTGCACAATCGGCTTGGGCAGACCCGTCGTGCCCGAGGAGTACAAGACCCACAGCGGATGATTGAACGGAACAGGCTCGAATTCTATGTCGTCGGAATCGACCGGAACGTCGTCCCACAACATTGGCCGCGAGAGCGCCGACAGATCGGGGCTGTCATACAGGTACGGGAGCACCACGGTGGCCTCCAGAGTCGGCAGGTTTCGCTCCAACTCACAAACGGCGTCGCGCTTGTCGAAGTCCTTGCCCCTGTACCGGTAGCCGTCGATGGCGACGAGCACTTTCGGTTCGATCTGTCGGAATCGCTCGATGACGCTTCGTGTCCCAAACTCCGGCGAGCACGCCGACCATATGGCGCCTATCGAGGCTGTTGCCAGGGACGCCACCACCGTTTCAGGCACATTCGGCATCAACGACACGACACGGTCGCCCTTTGCAACGCCCATCGCCCTCAATCCCGCCGCGAACGACGCGACCTGCCGATAAAGCTCCGCGTAGGTCATGCTCATCCGCGGACGAAGCTCCGACTCGGAGACTATGGCGACATGATCGTCACGGCGCGACAGCGAGTGCTCGGCGTAGTTCAACTCCGCGCCGGGGAACCAAACAGCACCGGGCATTTTTCTCGCAGCCAGCGCCCTTTGGTAGGGCGCCCTGGCGCGCACTTCAAAGAAGTCCCAGACGGCCCCCCAGAAGTCGTCAAGGTCGCTGACCGACCACCGCCACAGCTCGTCGTACGTCGCGAAGTCGTGCCCCCGCGTCTCTCTCAGCCAGCCCATGAAGCGCGTGACGTTCGCGTTCGCGACGATCTCAGGCGTCGGCTCCCAGAGCAGCCGACCTTGCAGATTTGATTGGTCTTCGGTCATGTCAGGATCACTGTCTATTTCGCCCAACGTAGGGGCAACCCTTGTGGTTGCCCTCTTCACATTGCTTATCCCCAGGGTACCCACAAGGGGCACTCATACTTCAGGACCTTCTTCGACCGTCCCTATTCGCTAACCTCCAACGTAGGGGCAACCCTTGTGGTTGCCCTGTCCACGACCCGACCGTAAGTTTAGGTGCAGTCACCGAACACCGCCGGGTTCTCTCTGTCTCTTGCCCAAAGTGCGGGATTTCCGACTATATACTCCCTCGCTTTGTTCAGTTCCGACTCATTTCGAATCACATGCTCGTAGTAGTTGCGCTGCCACAACCGCCCACGAAAGGCCTGCCACAGACCAACCTTTACTCCCTGCGTGTATCGCAGCGTCGTTATGGACTTATACGCTCCCACGACATCACCCAACGTAGGGGCAACCCTTGTGGTTGCCCTTTTTGCGATACCGTCCCCCTGGGTACCCACAAGGGGTACCCCTACAGGTTGGTTTAGGGCTACGATTCCGTGAACGTGATTGGGCATGACTACAAAGGCGTCGAGTTCCATTGTTGGGAAGCGACTGGGCAACTGCCGCCAAACTTCTGAAACCATTGCTCCCGCTCCGTTGACGTGCATTTCATCCTCAATCACGTCTCCAAACAGGCATAGTCTGTCTTGGGTGACAATAGTCAAGAAATACGCCCCCGCTTTTGAATAGTCATACGCCTTAAGCCTCATCGACTGGCGGTCATGGAGTTCCGGATTGTAGCTATGAACCAATTGGCTTACGATTGCCCCACTTCACCACACCCGCCCTCGCACAACCCATCAACCACCCGACCCGCCCACTCACGCAGGAGCACCTCGAAGTCCATCGCGCAGTGGGCGCACTCGTACTCGCCTATGCGGACGGAGGCCCCGCACTCGGTGCAGGACAGCCCGTCGTAATATATCTCCAAGACCCGCTGCACCTGCTCGTCGGTCGCCATGGTTTGGAGCTACTCGTAGCGAAGCGCCTCGGCCGGGTAGATGCGTCCGGCTTGCAGCGCGGGGAGGGTCGTCATCGCAAGGGAGAACACCCATGCCACGCCCACGATGATGACAACGTTGATCCACGGAATGTCAAACCTGAGCCCGTCCGTCTGCCTCGCCAGCTCATTGAAGATATTCCACGAGGTCATCGTTCCGAGAACGAGACCGAGTACCGTGCCGATCAGCGTTACGAACGTCGCTTCCAACAGGAACTGGATGAGCACCATCCGCGACCTGAATCCCAAAGCGCGGAGCATCCCGATCGACTGTCGCCGCTCTTCCACCGCGCGGAAGGACAGCACGCCGATGGCTGCCACTCCAACTATCAGTCCGATGCCCATAAACCCCTGGAAGAGCTGGTTGAACGCGTCGTCCTGGGACATGCTGAGTTGAAGCTCGCGTTCCGTGGATACGGCCACCATGCTTCGGTCCATGAACGCCGTCTCCATGCGGGCCGCCACGTCCTCCGCCGTCACGTTCTTCTCGCCCCTTCCACTGCGTCGCACGTTCCACGTGGTGAAGGGAACGGGTACGTCGGATATCTCAGTCAGCACGTCGTCGCTGGTGAACAGTGTCGCCGGACGCGCCTGCGTGAGGGCGTCCGCGCTTGTGCGCTGCTCGATTGCCAGCCTATCGGCCAGCGACTCCAGCACCGCGATGACAGTCCGCTTCGTCGGCTCGCCGCCGCCGACGGGCCGTATCTCAACCTCGAAGGGCGTGATCCGCTTGGGGCCGCTTGCCGTGACGCCCTCCGCCGTGAAGCCTCCAAAGTTCGGGTCGAACGGGTCGTTCGGCGAGAAGGAATCGTCCTTCGGAAGCGCGGTGTGGTTGAGAATCGCAAGGGACGGGTCGCTCCTCAGGGCCAGCCACATGTCCCGGTTGGTATTCCCGGAACCGAGCAGCTTCGACGGGTCGTAGTGGCTGACCCGCCACTCGTTCGCCTCGAGGAAGGTGTCGTCCACGGCCATAAGCTGGAGAGCCTTGAACTCAAGGTCAGCACTACCCACCTGCCGCGCCTCCACCGGCACTACCACCGACCCGCCCGCGTCATGGACGCGCTTGTCCACTTCCTGCGCGGCGTATACCTGAATGTCTGTCCGGCTTCCAATAGACTCTTCCTTGAGAGTCTGCTTGAAGTCGTCAATCGGAATCTCCGGGTTGACGATGGCTGAGATATCGTACCCGCCCGTAACACGCGTCGGCTCATCGCGGGCCAGGTTCCCGAGGTTGTTAAGGATGGCGAAGATCATCAGGTTGAAGATGATCATGGCGAACATCGCCACGGTCAGCCCCGTGAGGAACTTGGCGGACATCGGGTATGCTACAGCCGTCCTCATCACCGCCTTGAGCGAGTTGATCCTGCCAAGAATGCCGTACACGATGGCGACGATGATCGGCGTATTGTTCATTATGAGCCACACGGCGGACCCAACCATCGCCACGCCGCTCAGCACGAAGATCTCAGGTCCCGCCTTCAACTCGCCCACAAGAGCATCGTAGGTGTCCAACGGCAGCGACCAGAACACCAGCAAACCCAATCCCTCCAGCGTACCGACCGCCCTGCCCGCCCTTTCGGAGCGGCCAAGTATCGTCCGCAGCAGCTGTCCGACTCCAATGATGACGACGCTCACACCGATATAGAACAGGCTCAGCCCGACTCCGAGCGTGGCGACCGCTTCGTCGATCACCAGGCCGAGGGCGATTATCAGCACCCCCAGGATCATGATGGGCCACCCTTGCCGCACGATCCGCGTGGCCAAACCTCGACGCTTCACCGTCTCCTCGCGGAGTCCACGAATCGCCACGATGATATTCAAACGGCTCACCCACGATGCCGATACGAAGACCGTTACAAGCGTCAGAATGATTCCCGCGCAGAAGGCGATAACCCCGGAGCGGATCGTGAAGCTATTGTGGATCGTGAACTGCTCCGCCGATACCACGTTTTGAAGGAAGCCCGAAAGGATGATGCTGGCGATCACTCCCCCCAAGGTCCCAAGCAGCGCGGCGGCCACGGTATAGGCGACGCCCTCGAAGGTAAATATCTGGACGACGTGTCCCTGCCTCATCCCTACGGCTCTCGACATGCCGATCTCCGACGACCGCGCCGCCGCCAGCAGCACGAATACCAGGAAGATGAGGAGGAGCCCAACGATGATGGAGATCGACCCGAACACCGAGAACAGCGATATGAACTGGCTCCCCGTCTGCTCGGCCAGTTCCAGCCGATCTGCCTTGACGTCGTCGACGGCCAGCCGGAAGAACTCGAGATTCAGGGCGTTGAGCCGCTCAGCTTCCTCAATCAGTCCCCCGCGATTCAGAATCGTGACCAGGGTCGATGAGAACCCCCTGTCGGCCACAAGCGAAATGAACTCATCGGAGATCGCCCCCCGGTCCAGCTCCGACCGAAGAATGGCAATATCATCCTGCAGGTCGCGAGAGGCGTTCTCGCCCTCAGTCGCAAATTCGTAGAGCGCGAGAGCGCGCCGGTCGCCGAGAATACTGTATATCTCCTGCGCCGCCTCTTTATTGGAGAAGCGAAGCCGCAGGTCGCGCGTGACCTCCTCGGACAGATCAAGTCCGCCCTCCAGCCCGCCCCTGTTGGAAATCAGTATCTCGGTGTACTTGCCCGGCTGACCCATCATCGCCTGTGCGAGGTCCAGCCTGACGATTGCTATGGGGTTGCTGCCGCCCCCTCCGGCAAGTCCGCCGTTCTCCACGATTGCCAGCACACGCATCTGCCAGCTGTCGGTCGGCGTGACGATAATCACGCGGTCGCCCTTCTTCGCGAGCAGCTCGCGCGCCGCGTCCTCGTTCAAGTACAGGTCGTTTCGAGCGTTCTCCTCGGTGTTGGTTGCTCGAAGTTCCGACAGCTTGACGATCTTCCCGGCCTGAGACCCGCCGTCCCATTCCGGCTTGGCGGTCACAAGGTCTCCGAACCCATTCTGGGCGTTCGGATCGTAGCCCGTGACGCGCATCTGAGCTTCCGTCCGCGTCGTCCTCGGATCGATGGTCGGCAAGCTCGCGTGGAACACCGGCATCAGTCCATCAATGCGATCATCGTCGGCGGCCACCTGCCGGATTTCGTCGAGCGCGCCGTCCGGAAGGTGTACGCCCCCGAACAGCTGCGCCTGTGGCGAGGAAATGATCTCGTCCGTGTGACCGAGCGCAGTCAGCGCGTCCACCCTGATCGAGTTCGTCACCGTGTCGCCTATGCCGAGAGATGTGGCGATGATTGTCGTGCTCAGCATCAGCCCCATCGTGATGAGGATGCTCTGCGCAAGCCTCCTGGGAACGTTGCGGATGCCGAGCTTGACCAGTATCGGACGCGACCTTGCGTAGTACCCGATGATGAGGGTGAAGACGATGAGGATGCAGAGCAGTGCGACCGCAAGCCAGAACGTCGGGATGCCGAAGAGTTGCTGCAAGTGGGGCCTCTACTTACGCGCCGTCGATAGTCTGATTGGTGCCCAGGACAGGACTTGAACCTGTACGCCCTCTCGGACAGCAGATTTTAAGTCTGCCGCGTCTACCATTCCGCCACCTGGGCCTCTCGAACTCGCAGTCCAAAGCGGGGCAGTGCCTCAGAGGAACTACGCCATTATATGCCGCCGCGAAGGTGTGGTACAAATGTCGGCCCGACTCTTACTCGTTCAATGCAGTGGACGTGCAGACTAGCGAATCTGTATAGCCCACCCCCGCCATACCGGCTGACAGGGGTAGGTAGAACGAAATCCCAGCTATGATCAGCCTCCCCTTCCTGTCATTCCGAGCGTAGCGAGGAATCTAAAATCCATGACCGCAAGACCGGACAGCCGGTGCCACGCTTCTATCATGACCAAGAGCCGAAAACGGCGTATGAACACTCTATGTTGGCCTTACGTTGGGACAGACACCTTAGATTCTTCGACTTCGCTCCGCCCAGAATGACAGTACCGGGGCTTCTCTCTCGTCAATGCAGACCCCCGCTCCCGTTCGCGGGAGAGAGCCTGCCCCGTACTCTGATACGGGGGCTGGGGTGAGGGTAAATGCCTACCCCTGTCAGCGTCATACCGGCGAAGGTCGGTATCCAGAGAATGCGGGGAAGCGGGGGCGGCGGAGTCATCCAAACCACTAGGTTGAGTCGGACACGTTACCCGAAGCGCAGCGTATCCGCCTCGACCACTCAACGAGTTCAGGATCCACTTCAATAGCAGGTCGAGCTGGGGTCCTGTGCTCCCAGTGCGCCGAATCTTCCGGATCCTCGGCGATCTGCCGCTGAATCTCGACCTCTTCTTCCTCTGTCGGACTGACGTGGTTTGGCTTAAGTTTCGGCATAATCACCCTCTCCCACAACTCGAAAAGCGTGAAGCGCCAGCACCCGCACGTCCTCCGGCGGAGCCTCCGCCCTGCCATCCGCAAGCTCCAGCGACGCCCCGTCCTCCAACTCGCTCCGTGACACCCAGCGCCAGCCGTCGATGAGAGCGGCTTCCGTTCCGGCGAGACGGCAGAAGTAGATCATGTCGATATGGTGATGGAATCCCTGCACAGGGTCGTCGATATCCTCCACCATGATCGTGAAGGGCGGAAGCACCTGCGTCGGATACGAGAGCTCGATGACCTCACTCGTCGGCACCACCTCAGCACGCAAGCCGGTCTCCTCGTGTACCTCACGGAGAGCGGCCTGCACGGGATCTTCGTTCTCTTCGATATGGCCGCCCGGCGGCAGCCAAGCCTTCACCTTCGGGTGCCAGTGGAGCGCAACGCTGTCGTCGTGGACGACGAATGCCGTCGCGGTGAAGTGTCGAACGAGTGTCATGCGCTCCGGCTCGCCACCTACTCTTCCGAGTCTTCCGTGTCGTTGGGGTCTTCCTCGAGTTCCGGCTCGGGATCGGGCTGCTGGGGGTTGCGGGCTTTTCTCCTGCGGACCAACACGACCACCACGATGACCACTGCCCAGACCGGGGCGAATATCACGAACCATATACCCAATGTGGTCAGTCCCAACACAACGGCCGACAGTGACCGCACCGCGCCCTTGATTTGGTCCTCGCCGTCCCATCCGCCAATAGTCCAGCCCAGCGGCTCTCGGACGAAGACGCCGACTACCGACGACTGCTCAACGGGCCCTGCGTCGCTCTGCGCGGTGATCGTCAGTCGCACCTCGTATCGGTATGGACGATGATTGGGGTACGTGTGGGAGGCGACCACCGTCGTCACTCCCTCGGCCACCGAGCCTCCTTCGGGCGCGGAGCCCTCCCCGAAGTCCCAGACATACTTGACGTCCCTGATCTCGGTCGGACGGGTGAACGACCCGCTGAAATGCACGGTATCTCCCGCTTCGATGGAGATGCTCTCGCCCGCAAACACCTCGATAGCCGGGGCGCGTGACACCGTGACGATAACCGTGTCCTCCCCCTCGAACTCACCCGCCTCACCGAAGCCGGATATCTTGATCTGGGCGATATACGGAGAGTCCCGCTCATCAGCGTACACGTGCGTGATAGTGGCGGTCACTCGTTTTGACTCGTCCTCGGTCGGGGCGGTCCGGTTGTTGGAGACCGGACTAGAACCGTCGCCGAAGTCCCACGTGAAGGTGAAGTCCTCAATGTCCGGTGGCGGGGTGAAGGTCGCCCGGAAGCGCACCGGCTCATCGACCGCGGTCGACTTGTCCGCCCCCGCGTCGATGCTCATCTTGCCCTTGACCAGTTCCAGACTGACGTTGATAAGGGAGTATGCCGCCGTCTGCTCGAGGAGCTTGATTCGCCCCTGCAGCCGCTCGATATTCTCCTGCACCTCGCTCAGCGACTGCTGGATCGACAAGGCGTCCTCAACCTTCTCCGCCCGGTCGAGCAGCTTGATGAGCGCCCCCTCGGTGGCCTCCAAGTTCGTGAGGCGAGCCTGGATGTCATAGTATTCGTCGGTCACGTCGCGGCTCGACGTGATCTCGCTTTCGACGTCCTGCGCCATGGCCCGCAGCCGCTGGATCGCGTCCTCCAGCCGTTCCGCCGGCACGCGGACGGACACGAAGCCAAAACGCTCATCGGCGTGGGACGACGACACGAGCCAACCGCCCATCTCCTCGGCCACGCCGCCGATCACGTCGATCGACTCTCCCACGTCGCCAACGACAATGCCCATGTCCACCGTCCGCACGATGATGCGTCGCTGCTGGACAAGCGTAGCCGTATCCCCACCCGGCAGTGATTCGCCGCTGTTATCCGCTACTTGTGGGTCTGACAAGACCGAACTGCCAGGCTTTCCAGGCAATCCCGGCGCTCCCACAACGGCTGCTGCCGCGGCGACAGGAGCGGAGGCGGGATCAGGAGCAGGAGCCTGCCGCTTCACCATTGCGCCCCCGTCTGCTTGCTCTTCCTCGGACATAGCCAAGGCCATTTCAGCGCGAGCAGCATCTGGCGCCGTGCCAAACCACCCACCCGAGTCATCTGAATCGTCCGAACCGCCGCACGCAAAGACGGCAATCCCAAGAACCAGGAACACGAACAACCAAAGGTACTTCATAGTCGAAAGCATATCACAGAGCCTCCCTTGCACTGATGTCGGCGGCATTGCCGATAGCCTCTGTACATATAGACGCCCTCAGCACACAAAAAGTTCCATACGCCATCCCCGTAGGGGCAACCCTTGGAGCCCGTCTCATAAGTAGCCAACCTCTCTTATAAGGAAAAGCTGGATTCCTGCCTTCGCAGGAATGACGGTAAGGGTGGTTGTGTTTCGTAGTGAATGGCACCTACACCGGCGGTAATCGTTGCCCCCTTTGCTAGAGAAATGTACGCTCCGGACTTATGAGACAGCCTCCTTGTGGTTGCCCTTCCCGGCTACCTCTCCCGTAATTCCGACCAACCCACTCCTTAACTCACGCCATCCCCCGTAGGGCCGACCCTCGTGGTCGCCCGTCCTCGCCACTCCACTGTCATTCCGAGCCCTGCGAGGAATCTAAAATCCTAACCACCCTCAATGCCCCTCGAATCAAAACCGACCCTCAAAAAAACAACCCAAAACTCTGTGTCCTCCGTGCCCTCTGTGGTGAATCCCATTGTTCCCGAACGGCGAGTTCCGCCCGCTTTTGACACCGCCACAATCCACCACTAACATAGAACACATGCACTACTACAAAGAATACCAACTCGACCAACTCGGCATCTCCTCACCCAGGGAGGCCGACGAACTCCAACGAGACCTCGACATACGTTTCGACCAGTTCTCCTACAACGACCGCGAGGACTGGGTCCAGCAGAACGCATACCTCGACGCTTTCGCCCACACCCGTACTGTCTCCGACGCCGCGAACGAGGCCGGCGTCACCATATCCACCGCGCAGCACTGGAAATACCTCAACACCCTCGGCTTCAAGCACAGGCTCGAGGAAGCCGAACTCCGATTCTCGGACAGGATCCAGGTCATCGCACTCGAACGAGTCAAAGAACCCAACGCCCCCGTGGCGCTGCTCATCACGTTCCTCCGTGCCTACATACCCGAGAAATTCTCTACCAACGCGCACGTCTGCGACACCTCAAAGGACGAAGATCGCCTCTACCGCTACCGTCAGGGCTCCCAGCGGGAACTGGACGCCGGACACCCAACATTCCGCGCCATCGCCGACGGGACCTACCAACACCCCAATGCCCCCTCCGCAGACAACCCACACTCTTCCCGCCCGCGACGGCGAGTCGCCTCTCCCGTCATGGAAGAGAGCTGGGGTGAGGGTAATGACCCCTCACACGACGACGGTCCACCCAGCTTCCCCGACGACGACATCCAACCCATCGACCCCGACGAGGTTGCCTACTTCAACCTACCTCCCAACGAACGAAAAAACACTCCTCACCCCTCTGTGGTCAATCCTCCTGAGCCCTCACACGACGACCCGGACACCTTCATATCAAAACGCTTCTAACCTACCCGGAACCCATGCCATCCCTACTCAAACAACTAGGAATCTCATCCTCTCAGGAGGCCGCCGAGCTCGAACACGACCTCGGCATCCGCTTCGACGACCTCACACCCCAACAGCGCGAGACCTGGAAACAGCAGACCGTATACCTCGGACTCTACGCCGAGATCAGCAACTCCACTCGAGCCGCCCGCGCTGCAGGCGTCACCGTGCGCACCGTCCGAACTTGGCAGGCCCAAGACACCCTCGGCTTCAACGACCGCCTCGAACTGGCCGTCCTCGAATACACCGAAGAGCTCGACTACATCCTCCTCCAGCACATACGAAAGCCCGATTGCTCGCCATCACTCCTGACGATATTCGTCCGCGCCCACATGCCCGAAAAATACGGCGCCATTCGACGCGGCAACACCTCGCACTCCGCCCACTGCAACCATCACCACGACCCCAACCCCGAAACACCCCACGACGACCACGACTCCCTCGAAGACATCCGCCAGGAAATCCAACAACTCAACCACTTCTCCAACCTGCCTAACCCCGACCGCCTATCTGATCAACCAGATCCCACACCTGCCGATAACCCCTCTGTGCTCTCTGCGCCCCCTATAATGAATCCTCCAACCTCCGCCGAGGGCAATCCTCCTACCCCCTCTCCCGTACCGGAAGAGACCCAAGCTGAGGGTAGTCCTCCAACACCCTCCACGACGAATCCCCCCAACACCCAACACCTCAACCGCCGACAACGCCGACAACTCCAACGACAAAATCGCAAGAACAAATCCAAACAACCCAACTCCCACCGCGCCCG
>VXLM01000073.1 GCA_009841605.1 Dehalococcoidia bacterium | reverse complement strand
CCCCGTCCCCATCCCCATCCCGCGCGCTCGGCACCATCGCCGCCGGGAACCCACGCCCGGTCCCCTGGCTTCCACGAACCCTCGCCTCATCGGCTTCTTCAGCCTCGTCACACGAATCGTAAGTCTTATCGGTTTCTGGCGTAATCGTAGGCGTGGCGGCAGTATCCGGCTGAGACGACTCAACCCGCACGACCGAAAGCGACCGGGACGGCTCACAGGTGTCCAGCATCTCAGAGAGGGCATCGGCCTCCGATTCCGTGGCTGTTAGCTCCCATGCATTCTTGATGGCAATCCAGTCGACGGCATACCGGCACCAGTACCCGCGCTCCGGCGGCTTCCAGTCCTCCGGGCCCTTGCTCCCCTTCGAGCGGTTCGCCGACGCCTGCACTGCTATCAGGTGCCCCTCGTACGACAGATCGTTGGCGTACTCGCGCTTCCTGTCCTCGCTCCACGCCCAGCCGCCCGAACGGTGAGCGTTCGCCAGAGGCACCATGTGATCGATGTCGAGATCACCAGGGTCGGTGAAGACTTCGCCAGTGTACGGCCCCTCCCAGGACCCCCACGCAACCCTGCACCTGTCTTCATTCGTGTACGTCACCAACGTCTCCGACTCTGCTATCAGCGCCTCTTGCCGCGCATCCTGGCAATCGCCATCCTCGTCCACCCAGTGCCTCCATTCGCCTCGATCGTACTTTGGAATATCGTCCCTAACCTGAGCGACCGCTATCGAGAGCTGCGGTCCCGTCGGCACCGTAGTTGCCGCCACCGTGGCCGTCGGAACGCGCGTCGAGGCAACCGTGGGGACGGAAGTTGGCACTGACCGTGTCTCAGCGCGCTCCTCAACCTGCGGTTCGCCGCCCCCGCATCCCACGACACCCAACACAAATATCCCACACGTCAATACAACCGCATTGAACTTCATTGCACACCCCCATTCAGCGACCGCCCCGTCAACATCCTCACCAGCCAGTCTACCACCCCCATCACTCAACTCCCCCATCGTCATTCCCGCGTAGGCGGGAATCCATCTTTTGGGAATTATATACTTGACTCCCACGTGATGCAAGCCCCAAGCGTCTCATTCCTTCGCCATCCATCCGTTCCGCTTATTCAGCCGTCGCAGTCCTGACAGCGTGAGCGTGTTCGACTTGGCACGGTTGCAAGGGCTACAGAGTAGCACACGGTTCGTGATGTGGTTGATTCCCCCGTCCGAACGCGGCGTGTTGTGGTCAAGCTCCAGATAGCGCGAGTCGTCAAAGGTGCGGTCGCATCCCTGACATTTCTGCCCGTACTGAGCAAGCAGGTGCTCGTACATGTCCTGTCGGCTCATTCGAGGCCCTGGCTCTCTGTACCGCTCCGTGACCTGAATGAACGGAGCCGCCGCCTCTCCCCCGTCCGTGCGGATAGGCGGATCTGTCTCGACTGGTGGAAGCGTCGGAATGTCTCGGAGTAGCTGTCGGTTGTCCTCCATCCGTTGCTTGACGATGCCGAACGCGCCGTCCCATATGTCAATGCCCGCCCACTGTCTACCGAGCCGCTCAGCCGCCACAAGGGTTGTGGCGCATCCGGCGAAGGGGTCTAGCACCATGTCCCCCTCGTTCGACGACGCCTTGATGATCCGCTCGTAGAGTTCTATAGATTTCTGTGTCGGCCATCCTACCTTTTCGGGGTCTGTCGGGCTGGTGATTTTCTTCACGTCGGCCCACCAGTCATTGACTGGCGTTCCTCGTTCATTCAGTCCAGCAGCGAAATACTTACCCTTTACTTGTGTTCGCCCGCGTTGCTGTGTACCTTCCGAGTATGCCCGATAGACTGTGTTGTAAACGTAATCTCTTTTTTTTTCGTACCTCAAAATCACGTCGTGCTTAAGCGGGAAATCACGTCGTGGAATCCCCCCCCCCCGCGTAGCACCAGATAATCTCGTTCCGAAAGTTCCGTTTCCCGAAGATAGCGTCCAAGAGTGCTTTGAGATAGTGGGAAGTTGTCGGGTCGCAATGCAGATACAGGCTCCCCGTCGGTTTCAGGATGCGATGCATCGCCAAGAGACGGACACCGAGGAAGCACAGGAACGCTCCCATGTCGTCTCCGTAGCTCTCCCGCGCCGCGCTGATGACCGTCATAACCCTCGGATGGTCGTCGGTGATCTGGTCTACCCACTCGCCCTCAACGTCGTTCGCCCAGCTCCAACGGTCTTGAAACTTGGCGCCCGCCGCGAGGCTGTCCGGTGTCGCGTGAAAGTCCTTGCCCTTGTTGAACGGCGGGTCCGTAGCGATCAGGTCTACGGTCTCGGAGTCCATGCCGCGAAGGACGGGCAGGTTGTCGGCATGGTACAGCGTCCGGTTGGCAAAGTTCGGAGCGGCCATACTACTTGACCTCAGCTTCGGGCATGGAGAACTGAGAGCCGGTCTTGGGGTAGGCGCGGTCGAGAGCGCGCTTGAAGGACTCCCAACTGCCCGCTGCCCGCATGAGCGCGGTGACACCCTCGATGTGCTGCAAGAGCTTTGGGTGTCCGAACTCAGGAGTGAACCACTGGTGATGTCGGTTCTTTCGCCATCCTTGCGGCAACACGGGGTTGCGCTCACGGAGCTCGGCAAGCACACCCGGCGCGATGCGCTCATAGACAAGATCGTTCGTGTAATGACCTATGACCCGTGGCCGCTTCACACCCGATGCACTACCCCAACCCCTGAGCCGGAATATCTGCTCATAGAAGCTGAAATCGAAGGTCTTTGTCCACGGATGCAGTTCCTCGTCAAGGAACGCTTCAAGTATTTTTGCAAGAGCGCATTCCTCGCGGATGCGCTCGTATCCTGTCGCCTCGTCAACCAAGCCGATTATGCCGACACGGGCTAGACCACGCACCAACAGTTCGCATCTCTCGGCAACGTGATGTTGCTGAGGCAGCAAAGCTCCTGCCTCCCTGGCTGCAAGGACAACATCGCAAATGTCCGTGAGAAGCGTTGCTGAGTACCCAAATGCTGTCCGTCCGCCATGCGGCGGGGTGAACAAAATGGGGTTTCTCGTCGCCGCCAGAGTTTCCGCATGGACATGCGGCGCAAGGGCATTCCCCCTCAGAAAAGCGGCTATCTGGTCATCGCCGTTCGTTCGCTTGCCTCTACTACCCGGAGACATAGCTAGTGCGCCGATGAAGCCACGTTGACTCAGTACCCGCGTTTCGTCCTCTAGGACGTAGCAGGGTATCTCTATGTCACCGATAACCAGTGGGCTGTCTGGCTCGCCCGCTATGACCTTGAGGGGCTTCCTAGCGGTCGTTTCGTGTGCTAGTACCTTGTCGGTGATTGCGTCCAGTGCGGCCTTGCTCATGCTGTCAACTCCTCGTAGGTGATGCGCGCGCCGAACGCGCTTTCGATGAATGCCGAGAGTCGGTCTAGGGTGTGGTACTGGACGTTCCCCTCGTTCAGTCGGAACGTCGCTTCATTGACGTAGCGTTCGAGATGCTTGACGCTCACGTGGTGCCACGTCCCATAGATGCTGCGTTTGAGGACTGCCCACATGGACTCAGCCGAGTTGATGTGAATGTCACCCGCGCCGACGTACTCTTTCGCGCCGTGATTGACCGTTCCCCGTGAGTAGTCGTGTAGGTTGCTGTAACCGCGATGCTCATCCGTGTAGACGGTAGACCCCGGTTCGACGTGTTGCCTGATAGTCTCTCGGAGTGTCTCACCGTCCGTTCCTGTAATCGGCTGAGCCTTCGACCTTCCCCCGCGCTGTCTCATACCGAGTACAGCGGTCTTGCCGACCGGCCCGCGCCCGTTATGCTGCTTCTTGGACTCGTGTTTGTTCGCTTCCTTGCCGCCGATGAAGGTCTCGTCAATCTCGACAATGCCGCTCAGCGTGTCGTCGTCATCTCCGACGGCCTCACGGAGTCTACCGAGCATGAACCACGCCGTCTTTTGCGTCACGCCAATCTCCTTGCTGAGTTGGAGTGACGATATGCCCTTGCGCGCCGTCACCACAAGGTACATGGCATAGACCCATTTGTTGAGGGGAACGTGTGACCGCTCGAAGATCGTGCCAGTGCGGACGGTGAATTCACCCGCGCAATCGTGGCAACGGTAGTAGCCTATGCGCTTGCCAGTCCGAGCGGTGATCTTCTCGAATGCGCCGCACAGTGGGCAGGTAGGGGAACCGTGCCAACGCCGCTCCTCAAGATAGAGGCGCGCGGCCTCGGCGTCCGGTATCATGTCAAAGAACTCGAAAGTGCTGATGGTTGTGTCGCCGTGTGCCATGTCTCAATCTCCTTATATAGAGATTGTATCACGGCATCACGTGGGAGTCAAGTATATAATTCCCCATCTTTTCCTCCCTCTGCGTCCTCTGTGATCTCTGCGGTGAATCCTCCTACCCTCTCTCCCGTCATGGGCTGACAGGGGTATGTAAAATGGATTTCCAGCTACGATCCGGCCCCATCTCACTGTCATTCCGAGCGCAGCGAGGAATCTAAAGTCCATAATCGCAAGGCCGGATAGCCAGTGCCGCGCTTGTATCGTGACTGAGAGTGAAAACAGCGTGAGAATTCTCCATGTCAGCTTTACGTTGTGACAGACACTTTAGATTCTTCGACTCCGCTGCGCTTCGCTCAGAATGACAGTGCCGGAGCTACTTTTTCGTCAATGGAGAGCGGAGCGATAGCCAAATACATACCCCTGTCAGCCCGTCATGGGAGAGGGTTGGGATGAGAACGATACCCCCGGTTCCTTGCTTGCCCCGCTTGGCAACCTCCCACCGCGTTCGATACTCTGGGAGACAGCCATGAACGACGCCGACGCCCAAGGAATCGACGCTCTCCGAAGTATCCTCAACCTCGAACGCGAACAGGGTTTCGAGAACAAGGCCGTCATGGGCGGTCTCGACCGCTTTCTCGACCAGTGGAAGTCTCGCCTGACCCCGATCATCGGCACCCCGCCCGAATACGCGACGCTCTCCCCTGAGCAGCGCGGTCAGTGGGCCGACCACGTCCTCTCAAGACTGCCGGCCACCGACCGGAAGGCGCGGCCAAAACGCCCCTCTTCGGCCCGACGCAGACCCGCCCCGTCGCCGATCACCCTCGATGACGACATCTCGCGCATCAGGGGCGTCACGCAGTCCCACCTGCCGAAGCTCCGCCGCCTCGACCTCTTGACCGTCCGCGACCTCCTCCACCACTTCCCCTACAGACATAACGACTTCGCCGACATCCGCCAGATAGCCGAGCTCCAGTTCGGCATGGAGCAGACCATCCTCGCCGAGGTCACCGAGATATCCCAGAGCACCATCGGCTCCAGGCGTTCGTCCGCCCACGCCGTCCTCACCGACTCGACCGGCGGCGTCCGCGCCACGTGGTTCAACCAGGGCTACCTCGTAAACACCCTCCGTCCCGGCACAAAAGTCTTCGTCAGCGGTAAGGTGAGCGCCTTCAGGCAGCATCTTCTCTTCGAGAACCCCGAGTACGAGATCATGCGCGGGCAGGACGACCTCATGCACACGGGCCGCCTCGTGCCCATCTATCCCCTCGTCGACGGCCTCTACCAGCGAACGCTCCGAGGAATCGTCAAGCGCGCCCTCGACGCCACCCTCTCGCAGATCGACGACCACCTGCCCGAAGACGTCATCCACCGCACCGGAATGCTTGGCCTGCAGTCCGCCGTCTCCCAGATGCACTATCCCGACTCCGCCGAGTCCAAGGAAGCCGCTCGCAGCCGCCTGGCCTTCGACGAGATGTTCCTGCTCCAAATGGCCATCCTCCGCCGCAAGCTCCTCTGGCAGGAGGAGAACACCGGCGTCCCGCTCAACACCGACCTCGCCGAGCTGACCTCATTCGTCGACTCGCTCCCGTTCTCTCTGACCGAAGCACAGAATCGGGCCTCCGACGAGATACTCTCCGACCTCCGCCTCGCGACCCCCATGAGCAGGCTCCTTGAAGGCGACGTGGGCAGCGGCAAGACCGTCGTCGCGGCCCTCGCGATGCTGGCTGCCGCCCTGAACGGCTACCAGGCCGCCCTCCTCGCGCCGACGGAAATCCTCGCCGAGCAGCATTTCCTGACGATCACGAGGCTGCTCAGGCGCTCCGCCCCCGCCGAACAGGGCCAACACATCGTGACCATCTCCGTAGGTGAACGCACGGTTACGGTCGGCCTCCTGCTGGGAAGCCTCCCCAAGCGCGTGAAGGACGATATGCGCCTCATGCTCGCGGCAGAGCAGGTGGACATTGTCATCGGCACACATGCGGTCATCCAGGAGAGCGTCGATATCCCGAAGCTCGCCCTCGCAGTCGTCGACGAGCAGCACCGCTTCGGCGTCATGCAGCGCGCCGCCCTCCGTGAGAAGGGCACGCGACCCCACCTGCTCGTCATGTCCGCCACGCCCATACCGCGCTCACTCGCCCTCACGCTCTACGGCGAGCTCGACAGGTCGGTCATCGACGAGATGCCTCCCGGACGCCCCCCCATCGTCACCCGCTACGAGCTGCCCGAGCGCCGCCACATCGTCTACAACTTCGTCAGGTCGCAGATCGAGGAGGGAAGGCAGGCCTTCATCGTCCTCCCCTTCATCGAGGAGTCGGAGGTCCCTGTCGCAAGAGCCATGTTCGAATCCGGCGCTCCCTACCGTCCCACGCCCGGCGAGGACACGCTGAGGACGAAGTTCGTCAAGGGTGCCGTCAACGAGTTCGAGCGCCTGTCGAAAGAGGTCTTCCCCGACCTGAGGCTCGGTCTCCTGCATGGGCGAATGCCCCTCAGCGAGAAGGAGACGATCATGGACTCCTTCCAGCGCAGGGAGATCGACATTCTCGTCTCAACCCCCGTCGTCGAGGTCGGGATTGACATACCCAACGCCACCGTGATGCTCATCGACGGCGCCGACCGCTTCGGCCTCGCCCAGCTTCACCAGTTCAGGGGCAGGGTAGGGCGGGGGAAGCACGAGAGCTTCTGCATCCTGCTCGCCGACGAGCCCGGCGGCAACGCGAGAGAGCGACTCAAGCTGGTGGAAAAATTCCGCGACGGCTTCAAGCTCGCGGAGATGGACCTCGACCTCCGAGGCCCCGGCGACTACCTCGGCACCCGCCAGAGCGGCGTCCCCGTCTTCAAGATCGCCAAGATCACCGACCAGGACATCGCCACCCTTGCCCGCGCCGAAGGCCAGAAGATACTCCAGACCGACCCCGCCCTCGGCAAGCCCGAGCACAAGCTCCTGGCCGAACGCCTCGCCGTCTACGAAAACACCATCACCGGCGAGATGAGCTGACGCCCCGCTACTGCGATACTCCCGTCCCCTCCGTCAGCGTCACCATCTCCCTGATCGACTGTCCCCCGAATACCTCCGTCAGTCCCGACGGCCACTCCACCCTAACGTCCACCGGGCCCTCATGCCCGCCGAAGCCGAACGTCGGCCATGGGCTTTGCGTGGAGAGGAACGCGAACCCGGAGCGAGTTTCCGTAAGAAGCGACAGATTGCCTGCCGTGACCGTGACACGCGCGCCCACGCCGTCGCGGTTGCTCTCCGTCCCGACAAGCCGGACCGTAATCCAGCTATTGTCCCCGCCACGGTTTCGCATGAGGATTGGTGTCCCCCCGACACCCTTCGACTTGGCCGATACCACCACTATGTCGAGGTACCCATCCTGGTCGTAGTCGGCCGTCGCGATCCCTGACGCGAAGAGACCGCCCAGTCCGTGGTCTTCTTCCTTCGTGAGCGTTCCGTCCTGCCGGTTCAGGTAGAGCGTTCCGGGATTCTCCCCAAGAGAATCGTAGCGATCAATCGGCATTCCCCCCACATAGTACCAGTCTGGGTACCCGTCGTTGTTGAAGTCTTCGAAGCTCGCTCCCCATCCGAATCCGAGTCCTGTTATCCCGGCCGTGCCCGCGACGTTCTCGTACGTACCGTCGCCGCTATTCTCCCAGAGCTGGTGCAGAATCCAATCGAGGACTTGCCCGGATACGACATCGCCGTAGCTGAGAGCGAGGATGTCGAGGTCGAGATCGTTGTCGAAGTCGGCGAAGAGCATCCTCGTTGTGGCGTGGTCGTCGGCGCTGCCCGGTTCCCCGCTCTGCCGACCGATGCCGGCCTCGCCGGCGACCTCGGTGAAGGTCATGTCTCCGTTGTTCTTCCAGAGCTCCGGCGACTCAGCAAAGCCGCAGTTTGCGATGAATAGGTCCTGCAGCCCGTCACCGTTGTAGTCGCTTATGGCGACCCCGCAGGTATTGGACTGGGTCGTCAGGCCCGCCGTCACCGAGACCGGCTCGAAGGTGGCGTCCCCGTTGTTCAAATAGATCTCATTCGGGCCCGGACGAAAGTCTCCTCCGACTAGGCCCGACACCCCGCCCACGAACAGGTCCAGCAGCCCATCGCCGTTGATGTCCCCGAACGCCGCGCTCCATACGCCCTCCGGCACGACGATCCCCGACCCATCGGACGCGTCGGTGAAGGTACCGTCGCAGTTGTTGACGTACAGCTTGTGCGTGCTCCAGAGCGACCCTATTGCGCCCCCTTCGCCGGACAGAAAGAGGTCGGCGCACCCGTCGTTGTTGATGTCTGCCGCCGCTACGCCGCTGTTCCCCTCGCCGTTCGTGACCCCGGCCTCCTCGGCAACGTCGGTGAAGGTTCCCCCGTCGTTCCGAAACAGCGCGTTCGGCTCGGTCTTGGTATTTGCGATATACAGGTCGAGGTCGCCGTCATTGTCGTAGTCGAACCACGCCGCCCCGCCTACTCCGTCGCCCCCGCGATACACGCCCTCCCGCACGAAATCGAAGGCATTCGGCACGGCGTTCAGGATGCCGGTCAACGCAGGTAGGGGAGTCGGCGCAGCCACAGTCGGTTCCGGCGACGGAAGAGCGACTACAGTCGGGGTAGGCGATGCCTCTGGAATTGGCGTCGGCTCGGGATCAGTGCCGCCACACGAAGCAAGGACGACGGCCAAGGTAATGCTGAGGAAAATCCCGACCTTGGCTGACATGGGCTCCCCCTCCTCGTTCGAGATGCCTGCTGCACGGTTCGAAAAGCCTGTCCTGAGCCTGCCGAAGGGCTCACCGTGAGCGGGTCTTGAGGGCTTGGGAGGCCCCGTTGCAGGAAGCGGGTCCCGGTCGTCCCTAGAGCTTCACCGACTGCTTGTACATCGACCGCAGGCACCGCGTGCAGATGTTGAGACGGCGGGCCTTGCCGTTCTCGTGGATGGTCGTCTTCTGGACGTTGGCGAACCATCGCCTCTTCGTCCGCCGCTTCGAATGGCTCACGTTATGACCGGACATCCCGGTCTTTTCGCACCAGTCCACTTCACATTTTGCCATGGCTCGTTTGACCGTCTTTCAAGGTTTCAATATACTTGGGACGCTTATGGACTGAGACCCATTCGCATCGGCTTCACGCCTACGGTAGTATACCAGAATCTACGGAACCATGACCGCGACCGGCAGCAGACCGACCGCGACGGACGCCAAGACCCGCCTCGAAGGCGCCGGTCTCGCCGCCTTGTTCACCGCCGCCGCTGCCGCCCTCCAGCGCAACATCGAACCGATCAACGACCTCAACGTCTTCCCCGTGCCCGACGGCGACACCGGCACCAACATGTACCTCACCATGCAGAGCGGCATCGACGACCTGAAGGGCCTGACCGCTCCTAACGTTTCCGAAGCGGCCTCCGCCTTCTACTCCGGCACCTTCATGGGCGCTCGAGGAAACAGCGGAGTCATCCTTTCCCAGTTCTTCAAGGGCTTCTCCGAGGGACTCGACGGCAGTACGGACTGCGGTACCGACGACCTCGCGCGCGCATGCGATCTGGCAAGGGAGCACGCCTACAAGTCGGTCGGCAAGCCCGTCGAGGGCACCATGCTCACCGTCATCGCCTCCGTAGCCGACGCCACCCGAGAGGCGGCAGGGGAGGGCCACGATATTGCCACCGTCCTTAGCATCGCCAGCGACCGCGCGGCGGAGACCGTCGCCAGGACGACCGAGATGCTCCCCGTCCTGCAGGAGGCCGGCGTCGTCGATGCGGGAGGGCAGGGACTCGCCGTTATCATCGAGGGCATGAGGCGCAGCGCGGCGGGCGAAGACGTAACCGACGCCGCCTTCGATATCCAGGTCCCAGACGTTGCGCCGTCGGCATCGGCCCGCGTCTCCGACGACTTCTTTGAGGCCCACGCGGAAGACGAATACGGCTACTGCACCCAGTTCGTCGTCGAAGCGGAAGGACTCGATGTAGACGACCTTCGCGCCCTGATGAACGACATCGCCGGCTCAACCGTCGTCATCGGCGACGGCTCGCGGGCGATGGTGCACGGCCATGCCGAAGACCCCGGCAAGCTCATCAGCTTCGGCATAAGCATCGGCGCGCTCAGCAAGGTCAAGATCGAGAACATGGACGCCCAGCACACCGAATTCGCCTCCGACCGGCGTGAGGAGGAGCCGGAACCGGAGTTGCCGGGCGGCGTGGCAGTTATAGCCGTTGTCTGGGGAGAGGGCATCGAAAAGGTGTTCCGTAATTCGGGTGCTACTCACCTCGTCACCGGCGGCAACACCATGAACCCCAGCGTGCGAGACCTCATGGACACCATCGACCGCACTTCCGCCGACACCGTCTACGTCCTGCCCAACAACAAGAACATCGTCCCCGCCGCCAAGCAGGCCGTAGAACAGTCGAGTAAGTCCGTCCATGTCGTGGACACTGTTTCCATTCCCCAGGGGATCGCGGCGCTGCTGAACTACCAGGCCGAAGCCGAGGTTGACGAGAACCTCACGAAGATGGAAAACGACCGCGAAGGTGTTATGACTGGTGAGATAACCCGCGCGGCCCGCGACGCGACCATCGAGGGCGTCGACGTGCGACAGGGACAGTTCCTCGCACTGCTTGATGGCAAGCCCCGTGCCGCAGGCGACGACCTGAACCCGGTGCTCGTCGACCTTGTTGGCCACGCGGAAGTCCCGACGGGCGGTCTCGTGACCCTCTACTGGGGTGAGATGCTTTCCTCTTCCGACGCCGACTCCGCCTCCCAAGCCCTTAAAGAAGCGTATGATGGCCTCGACGTGGAGGTCGTCCACGGCGGTCAGCCCCACTACCAGTTCATCGTCTCCATCGAATAGCGTCCTGTCTCTAAAGATTTACAGAGTAATAAGCCAAAAATAGAATCCCCTCTCCCTTGATGGGAGAGGGCTAGGGTGAGGGTGATGGCTACGAACATGGCCATCGGCTTTATCGACCCAACAAAAAGGAGAAAACCACCATGTCCATCAAGATCATTACCGACAGCACCTCGGATCTTCCTCTCGACCTCGCCGAATCGCTCGGCGTTACCATCGTGCCCGCCAACGTCATCTTCGGGCAGGAGCAGTTCAAGGACCGCATCGAGATGAGCCCCGCGCAGTTCTATCAGCGCCTCGTCGACAGCCCCGTGCATCCCACCACCTCCGCGCCGTCCATCGGCCAGTTCGTGGAGGCCTACGAGTCGGTCGCCCCTGACGCCGACGGCATCGTGTCGGTCCACGTCTCCGCCAAGCTGAGCGCAACCTACAACGCCGCAGTCCAGGCCTCCGAGCAGGTCAGCCTCGACTGTCCGATCGAGGTCATCGACTCCGAGCAGGCCACCTTCGGTCTCGGCCTGCCGGTAATCGCCGCGGCCACGTCCGCTGCCGAAGGAGCCGACTTCGATACCGTCGTCAAGGTCGCCCGTTCCGCGAATGAACGCTCCCGCTGCATCGCTCTCTTCGATACGCTGGAGTATCTCCAGCGCGGAGGCCGTATCGGCAAGGCGCAGGCCATGGTAGGTTCCATCCTGCGCATCAAGCCAATGATCATCGTGCAAGACGGCGAGGTGCAGCCTCTCGGCAAGGCCCGCACCTACGCAAAGGGCCTCGCCCAAATCCAGCAGGTCGCCCGCGATTTCGGCCCCGCTGAAAACCTGTGCGTAATGTACAGCACCGACGAGGACGCCGCCCGCCAACTCGCCGACTCCATCAGCGACCTGCTCCCCGAAGGCCAGGACCCCATCGTCGCTCCCTTGGGCCCAGGCGTCGGCGCTCACGTCGGCCCCGGCGCCGTCGGAATCGTAAGCCTCACAGCATCCACAGGCGAATAGCTACCAATAGTCTCTCCCCCGCGGCTGGCAGGGGTAGGTAAAACGGAATTGCAGCTATGATCCAACCTCGCCTCCCTGTCATTCCGAGCGCAGCGAGGAATCTAAAATCCGTGACCGCAAGAACAGGTAGCTGGTTCCAGGCTTCTATCGTGGCCAGGAGTGATAACGGCGTGAGAATTCTCCTATCGGCGCTGCCTTGGAACGGACATTTTAGATTCTTCACTCCGCTTCGCTGCGTTCAGAATGACAGTGCCGGGGTTACTTTCTCGTAAATGGAAAAAGGAGTGATAGTCAAATACATACCCCTGTCAGCCCACCCGATGAGAGACACTGAGAAGCCGCCAACCCATTCACCAAAGAAAGAGGTGCAACCATGACCAACGTCCCAATGACCCTGCCTGATCTCGTCCTGGCGACGCACAAGACCCCGTTCTTCCACTCCTCCACCTTCGTGGAGCTGGAGGACGGGCGCATACTCCACGCCGCAGGCTCCCGCTTCACCACCTCCGACGACGGCGGCATCACGTGGTCCGATATCTCCGAGCGACACGACGTCAACGGCAATCGTGTTGGCGGCGGCGGCTCCTCCCTCGTGAAGCTGGACGGCAGAGGCATCGGCCTCGCCGCGATGGCTCCGATGGACGACGACGACCCGTGGACCCGCTGCGTGGTGTTCTGGCGCTCGCCCGACGGCGGAGAGACATGGGAAGCGCCCGTCCGGGTCTCCCCCGTCAACATCAAGACGCACATGTACCAGGACGTCGCCCTCCGCACCTCGTCGGGCCGCATCATACTCCCCGTCTACACGTCAATAGGACAACGCACTCCCCCCAACGACATGGAGTCCCCCGTATCAGGAAAGCTCGTCCACAACCAGTGGGTCTCCACCGCCGGACACTTCTTCGATCCCGGCTACTCCATGGTCTACGTGCTCTACTCCGACGACGACGGACGCACGTGGCAGCGCAACAGCGACGGCGAGCTCAACATCATCTTCGACTGGAACGCCACGTACTCCTACGTCAATGAGCCGACCGTGACGGAGGTCCAGCCGGGAATCCTCCTCATGATGATGCGCACCGGCGTGGGCCGCATCTACCAGGCATGGTCCCACGACAACGGCGAAACGTGGACGCGCCCGTACCCGACCTCGCTCGCCTCCAGCACGGCACCGTGCCAGATTCGCACGCTTCCCACCGGCCACCTCCTCGCCGTCTGGAACCAGGAGAATGAGGCGGAGGTCAAGATGGGCTTCAACCGCACGCGCCTCTCCGCTGCCATCAGCCGCAACGGCGGGAGCGTCTGGGAGTTCTTCCAGAACGTCCAGTCCCTCCACGAGAAGACCCGCGTTGAGCCCGGCCCGATAGCGCCCCTCCGACCGGCAGAGCAGCACTACCGCCCCGGCCGTCCCGCCCCCGAGCGCGAGGCCGAGTACATCGAGAGCGCCGACACGCATGCTAGGTGGTCCTACCCCTCCGTCTTCGTCATGAAGGACCGCGTCATCATCGCCCACACCTACACCCTCTACAAGTCCCATCCCACCGACGCCAGGCTCATCACCGAAGGAGGCAAGGGGACCGCATGGAACCAGAAGATGAAGGTCCTCCCCCTCAACTGGTTCTACGGCGGCAAGAACCCCTCCGACAACCCCATCCTCCGTGTCCAGCCCGGCTCCTACGACATCGCTGTCCCGTAGCGCGTGTTCGTAAACGTGAATCCTCTTACCCCCTCTCCCGTCGTGGGAGAGGGCTGGGGTGAGGGTGAAGGTGCAAGCACGACTCCCTGTCATTCCGAGCGCAGCGAGGAATCTAAAGTCCATAACCGCAAGACTGGACGGGGTAGGACTGCCGCATCTCGGGAGACTCGCGTCCTAAAGATCAAGAGTCTTGATAGCATGGCCCGACGGCATCACAATGTCCCATAATGACTGGAGATTGACATGAACAAGGTGCTAATCGCCGTAGTCGTTGGGGCGGTCGTGGTTGTCGGAGTCGTCGGGCTGGTTCTGCTGGGAGTTTTCGGAACCGCCTTGACTTACTGCGACCTGCTGGTGATTCTCGCCAAGGCTGTCGAGATCGGCGAGAACGTCATCGAGGCTGTGAGAGACTTCCTGGACGCTGATCCTGCGTCGCTAGTGGGAGACCTGCCCGAAGATGCACAGGGAGCCGCGAGAGCGGTAATTTCAGCGTCACAGGCCATCGTCAGGGTTGCAGGTTCGGTCATCGGGTTTCTTATCCCGGTTGGTGCTCTGAACGCGCTTGCTGATGCCATCCAAGCGATGGCGACCGTCTGCAAGATTGTGTAGCCGTCAAGGGCTTTGACAACTCTCATGGAACTGTGAAGCCTGCTGTGCCACTTCAATCAGGGGGTGGCGAGATGCCAGACAAGCAAAACAAAACGCAGGCAGCGCTGCCCGCGTCCCCCTCAACCACATTAACGCTGCTACAGCCCGTTCGGATTTCCTACCCAACAAGGCCAAGCGGGCCTACACCACCCCATCCTGCCACCCATCACCCCTTCACCGGCCACCCCCAACCGGCGACCTTCTCTCGAAGCTCGGCCATCTCCTCGTCGTTCAGGCCCTTCGAGGGAGGCCGGGGCGAACCGGTGTGGTGGCCCATGATGGACATGAGGCCCTTGAAGACGACCGCCTGTCCGCCTGTCCGCCTGGCCACCTTCTCGTACATGGCGCTTATGTCGTCGTAGACCGAGTGGTAGAGGGTTCTGGCCTCGTCGTACCGCTTCTCTTGGATCAGCTCCCACACTCGCAGGTCATGCTGGGGATAGACGTCCAGTGTTGTCTGGACGTACCCGTGGCCGCCAAGCTCGGCGCATCCCACCGGATTGGCGCTGTTGTCGATGACATTGAAGATGTCCACGAACTTGGTCATGTCCTCGTAGACGCCCTCCGTAGAGCCTCCCCACTTGACGGCGACCACGTTGTCGATGTCCGCCATACGCAGGAACGTGTCCGTCTCGATGCTGCCCCCCGGCATCCACGTCGTGTGGTAGATCATGATGCCGATGTCGATCGCGTTGGACAGGTCGTAGAAGTAGTCGTACATGTCCTGCTGCGTCGGTATGTTGTAGATCGGAGGCGTCACCTGGATGGCAACGGCCCCCAGGTCCTGCGCCCGCCTGGCCTGGTCTATGGCCCAGCGGGTGTCCTTGTCGTGGATGCCGAACATGATCGGCACCTTGCCCCCGGCCGCATTGACTGCCGTGCGCAGCAGCGCGGGCCACTCCGTCTCCCGCAGCATCGGGCCTTCCCCGAGGGCGGATGCTATCTTGATGACCCCCCTGCCGTTGCGGACCCCGGCGTCCATCATCATCTGCACCATCTCGCGCATTGCCCCCAGGTCGACCTCCAGGTCCTCGTCGAACGGCGTCGATACCGCTCCAATCGGCCCCACTATCAGCTTCTTCAACTCTTCTCTGCTCATGATTCCTCCGAAAATAGCCCCCGCAAGCCTGTCGTAGGGGCAACCCTTGTGGTTGCCCGTCCTCGGTTCAGGCCAATTTTCATCCCTCGGTGTGCAGACGGCAAGGCTGCATGAGTGATTCCTCCACAAGGTCTCGCTGCTCATGCGGGCCGAAGTGTATGCGCCAACCCGCCCGCTTTCAACCCTTTGAATAGGAGCCCCCGCTGGCGAAGATATACCCCTTGCGCGTACATCCCGGCATGGAGGACTCAGGAATGCGAAATAGAGTTCAATACATCCTCCGCGCCCCCTGCGCCCTCTGTGGTGAGTCCTCTTATCCCCTCTCCCGTCGTGGGAGAGGGCTAGGGTGAGGGTGAGAATCCCCGCAAGCCCAGCCTGTCCACGAAAGGAATGCCCCTAAAGCCTAACCTTCGCCAGATAAACATTCGTCCCGCCCTCATGCGACGAGTAGTAGCTCATCCACAACAGGTCGTCGTGCCACACCATCCCCGCGTAGCTGGTGTCCCCGCCGCTGGGTAGCGTGAGCACAGGCTCATACGATGAGGTCGTCATCCTTGCCAGCACCGTGCGCGGCCCGTCTGCCGTGAAGAGCCTGCCGCTCCCCCACAGACTGCCGTCCGGCAGCCGGATGAAGTTCGGCCCCCCGATCCGGTCCGCCGTCTCGCAAAACGACCACTCTCGATACGGCGGCCTGCTCGTGCCGATATAACCCGGACGAACCAGCGCGACCATCTCGCCGTCCGGCAGGAATCGCAGCGTCGTCTCGCTCACGCCGTCCAGCTTGAATTCCGCGATCCAGTCCCACTCGATGCCGTCAACGCTGCTGTACAAAAAACCTCGCCTCGGCTCATCGCCCTCACCCAGCTTCGACAGCGAGTATGCCCGGCCGTCGTGCCACGTTACCCTCCACAACCAGTGGTCTTCCGACAGCACACGCCGGGGAGCCGACCAGGCGTGTCCGTCCTCCGAGAACGAGACGCGAGGCGCTCGGATCAAATATTCCCCGTCTTCATCGTAGATGCACCCGCCCATCACGAGCATCAGCCGCCCGTCCGGCGTCACCGAGAGCTTCGGATCGCGCAGGTCGATGCCCCCTTCCACCAACGTCGCCGCCGACTCCCACACAACCCCCGTCTCCGAGGTCAGAACCCGCACTGTCCCGCCGGGCAAGTCATGGCCCTCCGCCTCCCGAAACACGCACCACCACCGCTCCCGAAAGCGGATCAGGTCCGTAAACGCGTTGTGAGGGGCGTGACCCCAGATCTTTTTCACCGATTCAAGTTGCGGCACAGTCAGACCTCTTCAAAATGGTCGGCACATGTTCGCATAGACCGGTGCGGTAGTCGAATGGAACTGTTCGGCAACCTCCCGTAGGGGCGATTCGCGAATCGCCGAGTCTTCCACCTTGTGATTCCAGGCCTCCCCACCCTGTCATTCCGAGCGAAGCGAGGAATCTAAAGAACTTGCACTTGTGCCAAGCTGCCCTCCTCAGAATGACATCAGGAGGACAGTTCTTGCATTTCTCATCAACCTTGAACGGTTACTCATCTCCCCTTCGGTCTGGTATCGTTGTCGGCGAGTTTTACCGGAACCCACCATGAAAATATACATCTGCGTCGACAGCGAGGGTCAGGGCGCCATCACTCGCGAGAAGGACCCCGTCTCCGTCTACGGCCCCTGGCAGGCCGAGTACAACCGCCGCCGCGCCACGGACGAGACGACGGCCTGCGTCGAGGCCGCACGCGACGCGGGCGCTGACGAGATAATCGTCCACGACTGCGGCTTCATCCGAGGCGTCACGCCCGGTGGCCTTACCCTCCACTACGACGATCTGCCCCGTGGCATCAGGATCGTCATGGGAGGCGCGGGCCTCCTCAGCGTGATCGACCAGACCTTCGACGGCGTCATCCTCCTCGGCCACCACTCTATGGCGGGCACCCCCAACGGCGTCATGGCACACACCTTCAGCTCCGCCGAGATCGCCGACATGCGCCTCAACCAACGCAGCATCGGCGAGATCGCCATGGAGGCCCTCCAGTTCGGGAGCATCGGCGTCCCCGTCATCATGGTATCCGGCGACGACAAGGCCTGTGACGAGGCGGTGGAGTGGCTCGGCGACATCGAGACCGCCCCCGTCAAGCACGGCCTCGGCAACCATCAGGCCCTGTCCCTCCACCCCAAGGACGCAGATGACCTCATCCGCCAGAAGACCGCCGCCGCTATCGCTAGGCTAGGAGAGTTCCGCCCGTTCACGATCCCGCCCCCCTACGAGCTAGAAGTCGAGTGCTTCACCGAGGAAATCGCCGCCCACCGCGCCACGCTCCCACTGGCGCACCGGAGCGGCCCCCGCACGGTCACCCTCAGGACGAACAACGTCCTCGACTTCACCCACCAGATGACCGCCGCCGGCACTTGGAGCAATCTAGGCGCACAACCACAACAATGACCAACGACTACCCCCTAGGCTATAGACTCGGCGCTGACATCGGCGGGACCTTCACCGATCTCGTCATCGCCGCTCCCGACGGCGGCTACTGGACCAAGAAGCTCTCCTCCACCCAGGACGACCTCTCGCGCGGCATCATCGAGGGCATGGGACACCTCCTTACCGAGCAGCACGTCGCCGTCGAGTCCATCGAGGAAATCGTCCACGGCACCACCGTCGCCACCAACGCCGTCCTGGAAGACAAGGGCGCGAAGACCGCCCTCATAACCACCGAAGGCTTCCGCGATGTCCTTGAGCTGCGCCGGATGCGTGTTCCCTCCCTGTACAGTCTGCTCTACGCTCCCCCGAAGCCCCTCGTGGACCGTCACTTGCGCATCGAGGTGAAGGAGCGTGTCGGCGCGGACGGGGAGGTCATCGTCCCGCTCGACATCGACTCCCTCCACGAGGCGATCAACGTCATCCGTGAGCAGGGTGCCGAGGCCGTCGCCGTCTGTCTTCTCCATTCCTACCGCTACCCCGACCACGAACGCGCCATCGGCGAGGAGCTCCGGCGGACGCTCCCCGGCGTCTTCGTCTCCCTGTCCGTCGACGTGCTACCCGAAATCCGCGAGTACGAGCGCACCAGCACCACCGTCGTCAACGCATCCCTCGGCCCCATCGTCAAGTCCTACACCGATTCGCTCGTTGAAAGGGTCAAGAGCGCCCGCTCGGACGCCCCCGTGCGCATCATGCAGTCGAACGGCGGCATCATGTCCGCCCATCGCGCCGCACAGACTCCCGTCCAGATGCTGGAGTCCGGCCCCGCTGCCGGAGTCATCGCCGCTGACGTTCTCGGAAAGCGTCTCGGCTTGGAAAATATCATCACCTTCGACATGGGAGGCACCACCGCAAAGGCCGCCCTCATCGAGAACGGCTCGCCCAGCTACACCACCGACTACGAGATAGGCGCGGGTATCTCCCTGTCCAGCAAGCTTGTGACCGGCGGCGGACACGCGGTCAAGGTACCCGTCATCGACCTCGCGGAGGTCGGCGCTGGCGGTGGCAGCATCGTCCGCGTTGACCCCGGCGGCGCGCTCAGGGTCGGCCCGAACAGCGCCGGATCGTTCCCCGGCCCCGCCTGCTACGACACCGGAGGCACCGCCCCCACCGTCACCGACGCCAACCTCGTTCTCGGCTACGTCAATCCATCGTATTTGGCGGGCGGCGAGGTGAGGCTTGACCCGTCGCTGGCCGAATCGAGCATGCGATCCGCCGTCGCCGATCCCCTCGGTCTGTCCCTGCTGGACGCCGCCCACGGCGTTCACGCCGTCGCCAACGTCAACATGATCCGCGCCATCCGCGCCGTATCGACGTATCGAGGCCGAGACCCCAGGGACTTCGCGCTCCTGGCCTTCGGCGGCAGCGGCCCCATCCACGCCGCAGACATGGCCCACTCACTCGGCATCAACACGGTCGTTGTCCCGCCGTCTCCCGGGCTGTTCTCCGCAGTCGGGCTCCTGCAGGCCCGACCGGAGCGACACTTCGTCCGCACCTACTTCACCAACGTCGCCGACGCCGACTTCGAGGGGATCAACCGCGTCTTCGATGAGTTCGTGGACCGCTCCACCGCCTCCATGCGCGACGAGGGCTACGACCAAGCCGACATCGAGTGGCTCAGGGCCGTCGACTTCCGCTACACCGGGCAGGCCCACGAGCTGACCATCCCCATGTCGGCCAACACACTCGACCGAAGCGTCCTCAGCGAACTCGTCTCATCGTTCCACGAAGAGCACGACCGCACCTACGGACACAAGGCAGAGGACGAGCCGACCGAGATCGTGAACCTCCGCCTCACGGCCACTAGCCGCCTGCACGGCTCCGTGCCCACTCACTCCGCCCACGACCACGGCTCCATAGATGCCCACCGGCGCAACGTCTACTTCGGCCCCGTCGCCGGAACGCAGGAAACGGAGGTCATCGACCGTCCGGCCCTGTCGGCCTCCCCGACGTCCGGCCCACTCATCGTCGAGGAGTACGACGCCACAACCGTCATCCCGCCCGGCTGCAGAACCCGCTTGGACGAGTTCAACAACATCGTCATCGACATACCCCACGCATAGCCCGATATAGAGCCCAGACACTTCGATTGGCTCCCGAACGTTCATGCTCTGTTCTCATCCGGCGGCAAACTCCTCGTTTACGAACGGATTGAACACCTTGACGCCCGTCGGCTCGAAGTGCTTGACATTGCGAGTCACCACGGTAAGGTCGTGTTCCAAGGCGGTGGCGGCAATCATCAGATCGATGCTGTCGTGCCCCAGCCGAGCCGATAGATGGCCCCAACGTTGCGCCGCGTGGACATCGAAGGCCAAAACCCGGTCTCCAAACAGCGTTAGCAATCGAGACAACCAGATGGCCAACTCGCGGGCGAAGGGTGCGTTGTGGCGTTCCTGCTGCGCGATTCCCCGCCGTATCTCGCCAATAGTAACCGCGCTCAGGAAGAGATTAGCGGGTTGCTGCGAAGCGAGCCATTGAGTGACTTGAGGGTGCCTGTCAGGCCGGCGGAGGGCAGATACTACATTCGTGTCCAGCAGCAGCATTACAGGTCCAGCGGACGGGGGGCCAGCGGCCACCGCTCAAAATCGAAATCGTAGCCCTTGGGTATGGCTAACAAGTGTTCCACAAACGTGGGAGTATTGTCAGGCTCCCGTTTGCACAGCCGTTCGTACTCTTCAACGGCTATCACCACCACAGCTGGCTGTCCGCGCCGCGTTACCCTCTGAGGTTCCCCGGCCAGGGCAGCATTCACCACGGCGCTAAAGCGATTCTTTGCGTCCTGCAAGGCCCAATCGGTCATCACGCCCTCCTACGGTACTCAGTCAACTTGAATAGATACCGATTTAGCCCCTCTCCCCTCCGTGCCCTCTGCGGTGAAGCCCCGTACTCCGATGCGGGTGTGAGGGTGAATCGTAATGCCAAAACCATGTTAACATGGTACCAGAACCCAAAACATGGAACCCCACACCATGCTGCCCAGAGACATAGAGCCCGTCACGTTCGAGGTCATCCGAAACGCCCTCGACACCCTTGTCGATGAGATGGCTCTCACGATCCTCCGCACCGCCTACTCCGGCATCGTCAAGGACGCCATGGACTTCTCGACCGGATTCGCCGACCGCAACGGCGAGACCGTCGCCATGGGCCTCACCATCGCCTTTCACGTCGGCTCCTTCCCCAGCGCCGTCCGCTCCATCCTCCGCAAGTTCGACGGACGAATCTACCCCGACGACATCTACATCATGAACGACCCGTACACCTCCGGCGGCATCCACCTGCCTGACGTGTACGTCATCAAGCCCGTCTTCGCCGAGGACGAGCTGCAGGGCTTCTCCTGCACCGTCGCCCACCAGACCGACATCGGCGGCCTCGTCCCCGGCAGCAACTCCACCGACTCCCACGAGATCTACCAGGAGGGCCTGCGCATTCCCACCACCAAGCTCTACGAGCGAGGCGTCCCCAACGAGACGATGTTCGACCTGCTCGCGACCAATGTCCGCGTCCCCGACAAGGTGCTCGGCGACGTCCGCGCCGAGATCGCGGCTGCTACCCTCGGCGAGCGCCAGTTCCTCGATCTGATAAGCCGCTACGGCGCGTCCGACGTGCGCCGCTACATGGACGCCATCATGGAGTACTCCGAGCGACGGGTCCGCCAGGAGATCAACGACCTCCCTGACGGCGTCTACGACTTCACCCACTACATCGACGGCGACAACATCGAGACCGGCGACGTCATCATTAACCTCAGCATGGTCATCGAGGGCGACGGCATCGTCGTTGACTTCACCGGCTCGTCGCCGCAAGTCAAGGCAGGTATCAACTCGCCCTTCCCTTTCACGGAGTCGTCCGTATGGGGCGGCATACGCCAGATCATGGATCCTGACATCCCCAACTCGTCCGGCTCCCACCATCCCATCAAGGTCACCTCCCCCGAAGCCACCGTCGTCAACCCCGTCCTGCCCGCCCCCTGCGGCGCGCGGGGCATCGTCGGCTACCGCATCATGGAGGCCGTGTGGGGCGCCCTCTCCAAGGCCGTCCCCGACCGCGTGCCGGCAGACGGCGAGGGCGGCAACACCATCATCAGCATCGGCGGATACGACTCTATGCGAAAGCCCTTCGCCTTCGTCGACCTCTTCGCCGGAAGTCGGGGAGGCAGACCGAACGGCGACGGCCCATTCGGAACGCCACACCCCGGAGGCAACAGCGCCAACACCCCCGTCGAGATCGCCGAGGTCGAGACGCCCGTCCGAATCGAGCGCTACGGCGCGGTGCCCGACTCCGCTGGCCCTGGCAAATATAGAGGCGCGCCCTCCATCGTGCGCGACGTTCGCCTGCTCGAAGACGAAGCCGTCCTCCAGCTCCGCTCCGACAAGCGACGAAACCGCGCCTTCGGACTGCATGGCGGCAAGCCCGGCTCGTCCTCGTGGAACATTGTAAACCCCGACCTTGACGACGAGCGCACCATCACGCCCATGGGCGTAGGCCGCATGAAGCGCGGCGACGTCATCCACCACGTCATGGCCAGCGGCGGCGGCTGGGGCGACCCCCTAGATCGCGACCCGGACCTCGTCCTCCAGGACGTGCGCAACGGCATCTACACCGTCGACTACGTCCGTCGTGAGTTCGGCGTCGTCATCGACCCTGAAACTCTCGCCATCGACCACGACGCCACCGGGTCACTCCGCGAAAATCCCCTCTCCCGTCGTGGGAGAGGGCTAGGGTGAGGGTATTTTGGCTATCAGCCCCACTTTGAAAGCACCCCCCGCCACTGTCATTGCTACGAAAATAGGCTCCGACAATCCCGTCGTAGGGGC
>VXLM01000128.1 GCA_009841605.1 Dehalococcoidia bacterium | reverse complement strand
CCCGGTCTGCCCCATACCAAGGTCGAACGCTATCGGCGCGTTTGGACAAACATAAAGGTATTCGGTGCGGCTTATGGCGGGGGTAAGGTTGGCGAGGTCGGACATGTTTGACCCGTAGCCGTGCATGAGGATGATGAGCGGGTATTCCCGATCGGGGTCATATTCGTCGGGCTCGACGATCAGGCTCCGAAGACTTTGGGTATCAAACTGCCTTGCTTCCACGATTTCTCCTAGGTCGTTGCGATGAATGTGTTAATGGAGAACGAGAGAGAGTCAATGAGCCGCGCGCCATCATCGTCCTCGCGCCAAGCGGTTGATGAGGTATTGCGGCAGGTTGTGTTTGGACATCCGTTCCTGGGTTGAGGCGATGTCGTACTCGCTGCGGTAGTGGGTGATCGTTTGCTCTTCCGAATTGAAAAGCGCGTAGCTGGCGGTGGGCAGGCCGTCTCGCGGCTGCCCAACACTGCCGGGGTTGATGATGAGCTGTGCGTCCCGCAGTCGCACCGGCAGGTCGATGGGGAAGTCGAAGAACTGAGCGCTCTCGCCATCCGGCATGCAGAGGAAGGGTATATGGGAGTGTCCGACGAGGCACCGTTTCGTGTCAAAGCGTGAGAAGCTGGCTGCGGCTGCGGCTGCCGTGATGAGGTATTCCCACACGGGGTCCCTGGGGCTTCCATGAACAAGGGTGAAGTCGTGCACTTCGAGGCGGAGCGGCATTTGGCCTAGAAAGTCGACATGGTCACTCGTCAATTGAGTCGTCGTCCATCGCGCGGCGGCGGCGGCGTGCATGTTGAACTTCTGAAGCCCGATTTTGCCGACGGCGGCCAGATCGTGGTTCCCCCCAACGGCGACGTGGTCGTACTCCCGCAGCAAATCGATACACGCTATGGGGTCGGGGCCGTATCCGACGAGATCTCCCAAAGACCAAATCTGATCAAAACCTTCCACATCATTGGCATGTGCGATCACACTTTGGAACGCTTCGATATTCGAATGAACGTCGGAAACTATGAGCGCGCGCAAGTGCTCGCCTACGACAAGGATACTGCAACCATGATACACCGACGGGAGAGTTCACCGAAGGCGGCACAAGGTGCTTAACTGCCGCAATCCGACCACGTTTGACCTGAGCCTGCGTGGTGCTTCCGACGGCTGCTCTAGGTATAATCGTAGGCGCAACATTCCGTGGAAAGCAGAACCGGCATCCGCCTCTACCCTCCCCTCTTGGAAGCTACGTTTATTTCAATAAGTCCCGAAGAGACCCGTGCCATCGGGCGGATCGTGGGCGAGTATGCTGTGGCGGGCGACGTGGTGCTGCTGACGGGCGAGCTTGGCACCGGCAAGACGTGCCTGACACAGGGCATCCTGCACGGGCTGGGGTCTGATGACCTCGCCCGCAGTCCTACGTTCGTACTCATCTCAGAGCACCATGGTCGAATGCTCTTGTACCACATGGACCTGTATCGTGTCGGCTCCGTAGAGCAGACCGAGGAGCTTGGAATTGAGGAATACTTGGAAGGGGACGGACTTACGGTCGTGGAGTGGGCGGACAACGTGCCCGGCATCTTTCCCGACGACTCGCTGCGCATTCATATTGAACTCGTCTCGGAGTGCGAGCGCCGCCTGAGCTTCACGACTGCCACGGACAGGCTTGCAGGTATGCTTGAGGCAATCACTCAAGTGAAAGGCCGCTGTTAGGGTCAGGCATGGAACTCTGTATCGACACGTCGACGCGCTACGCTTCGGTGGGCATCTCGAAAGAGGGACGCATCGTGGCCGAACTGGCCTGGCGCTCCGAGCGCAACCACTCGGTGGAGCTGGCGCCGGCAATGCGACGGGTCATGGAGCACGCGGGAGTGCAGATGGAAGACCTGACGGCGGTGTTCGCGGCGGTGGGGCCGGGCGGCTTCAGCGCACTGCGCGTCGGTCTGTCAGTTGCCAAGTCGCTCACGATGGCGCGCGGTCTGCCGCTGGTGGGGATCAACACGCTGGATATCGAGGCCGTTCCGTTTCGTGGACTTGGGGGCGTACTGGCAACGGTTATCGGGGCAGGGCGCTCGAAGGTCTATCTCGCAAAATATGACAGTTCGCCATCACCTGAAGGCGACTATCGCGTGGTCGAACGGAAATCATTGGAAGGAATGCTTGGCAACGGTACAATTCTATGCGGCGAGGAGGCGGGAGCCGTAAGAGACCTCGTGGGCACCGGGATCTCCGTCATCGAAACGCCTCCGCCGACCCGGACCGCATCAGCGTTGGCCAAGCTCGCATATGAGCGGCTATGTGCGGGAGAGACGGACGACCCGGACACGCTGCAGCCGATCTACATGCACAGCGCGCAGTTCGAGAAAGCGAAACAAGCAAGGGAACGAAGGAAGAAATGAGCAGGACACTCGTGTTACTCAAGCCCGACTCGATACAGCGGGCACTCGTAGGGGACATCATCGCGCGACTTGAACGGCGCGGCCTCAAGATCGCGGGAATGAAGCTGATGCAGGTCACCAATCAACTCGCCCACCGGCATTATGGGGAGCATGAGGGCAAGGCTTTCTTTGCCGATCTCGTAGAGTTCATCACCTCGGGGCCGATTGTGGCCATGGTACTTGAGGGCGAGAATGCTGTACAGCTCGTTCGCACCACGATGGGGAGCACCAACCCTGCTGATTCTCCTCCCGGCTCGATTCGCGGTGACTACGGCATGACGATTGGGATGAACCTCGTACACGGCTCCGACTCGGACGAGTCGGCGGAGCGAGAGATCGGGCTCTTCTTCTCGCCCGACGAGGTGCTGACCTACGAGCGCGGCATCGACTCGTGGGTCATTGAATCCTGACAGTCTCGACGGCGCCCTGCCAAGCGCCCTCAAGCCGGTAGTAGTCGCGGTCCTCGGCGCGGAAGATGTGCACGATCACGTCGCTGAAATCGAGGAGCACCCACCCTCCGTCGGGCGTGCCCTCACGGTGGTGAAGCCGGGTACCCTTGCCCTTTAGCGCGCCCTCGATCTCCTCAACAAGGGTATTGATCTGCCTGGTCGACTCCGCCGTCATGAGGACGAAGAAGTCGGCGAAGTCGCACACTTCCCGAACGTCCAACATCGTGATGTCGGACGCCATGTGGTCATCAGCGACTTCTACGGCTAGCCGCGCGTATTCGGCGGGATCGAGGATAGGCTCACCTCCGAGATAGGAAGCGAATTATATGCGCCGCTTATCCGACCGTCAATCGCGGAGCGTGATACCCTAGCGACGACGGAGGGAAACCGCTGGCGCGAGGTGCAGGAATGGACACGCCACGACTGGTCTACTACAACGACGCTCACCATTTTCACGGCAAGCGAGTCGAGCCGCCCCTGACGATGAGCAAGCTCCGCTGGCCTGTCGACGAGGTGCTTGGCACGGGGGTCGATCTTCTCGTGATGGGCATGGGCTACGGCGACGTGTACTTCCACCAGAGCAAGGTCGGTCGCACCATCGGCGAGGAGAAGGACGTCTGGGAGAACTACATTGACTGGCGGATCATGCGGATGGTCGAGGACGCCGCGAAGATGGGCACCGACCAGATCGAGGAGTCGATCTCCTATGCCCGCGACAACCGGCTGAGCTTCTTTCCCAGCCTCAGACTGCAGACGAGGAATCCGCAGTTCACCCAGCGCTGCGGATGGTTGAGATGGAAACACGGGTTGGATGTCTGCTTCGGCGGGGCGGAGGATGACCGTAATACGTGGGCATACGACTTCAGCAACAAGCTGGTGCACGAGGACAAGCTGGCGATGATACGGGAGATGCTGGACGACTACGGCGCTGACGGCATCGAGCTCGATTTCATGTTCAGCCCCGCGTACTTCCGGCCCCACGAAATAGAGTCCGGTATACCGATCATGAACGAGTTCGTTGCGAGAATTCGCCAGACGGCGGACGAGATCGGAAAGCGGCAGGGCAGGGAGATTCCCATCATGGCGCGTGTCTTCCACCGGCGAGAGGACAACCTGGGGATTGGATTGGACGTGGAGACGTGGCTCGCGGACGGCAGCGTGAACATGGTGGTGGGCCAGGTGCCGGAGTTCCTGATGGACACCGTCCTACCTGACGGCCAGTGGATGGCCAATGCTGCGAACAATGCAGGCGCCACGGCCTACATCCGACCTCCTAGGGCGGTCTACGATGAGCGCACGCTCGGCCCGCACATCGAGATGTACCGCGCTCTGTCCCAGACCATCGAGAGACAGGGCTTCGCGGGCCTGTACCTGGGATATCTGCCGTGGCCCTTCGACGAAAAGCAGTACCAAGTGCTCCGCGAGGCGGCGCTGCCGCAGGCGATGTCACGCCGGAACAAGCGGTACGTCCTCCAGCCGAGGGAATCGCAGGCACCTTCGACCGTTACCGAAGCGCCCCGGCAGCTGCCGGTAGACCTCGTGGAAGGCGAAACGGCGACCGTCACCATCCGGATTGCAGACGATATCGCTGGGGCAATCGAGGACCAGGAGATTCGGAGGCCGGTGTTGAACCTTCGGTTCGCCTACTTCTGCATAGAGGACGACATCGTCTTTCGCATCAACGGGACGACGCTTTCGCGGGACGACGCCGAGATCACCGACGAACGCGCAATGCACATGCCCCGCATTCCCGCGTACCACCGGGGCGAGATCTACGCGCCGCCCGGCACGTCGGTCCACTGGTTCAGGTGGAGGCTCGACCCGGCTCTCGTCAGTCAGGGTGAGAACGTCATCGAGGTCGAGTGCAGGGAGTTCGAAAAGCGCGCGGGATTCACGCGGAGCCTGAATGGGGTGGAGGTGTGGGTGCGCTACAAAGAATTCGAGCGGCCGGAGGGGTTGGGAGTTCCCACCATCGCGCCAAGGAGTTGACGACGCCGTGCTCGTCTAAGAGGGTGTCTAAACGCCCCCGTTCACCCTGAGTCTGTCGAAGGGTCGTTCATGGTTCGACAAGCTCACCACGAACGGATCCGGCGGCTTATTGGACACCTTCTAGGGCTCCGTTTCGGATGGTGACTCCCCCGCTTGCCTTACGGTAAGCACCAGGCCATCCTGCTCTATAATCTCAACTTCCGTCCCCTGCTCCACAGGTCGCTCGTCTGATGCGACGGCAGTCCATTCCTCCCCACCGAGCGTAACCGCTCCTTTGGGAGAGAGCGCCGTTATCGCGACCGCTGTTCGCCCAACAACAGAATCGGGCGTGGTCGAGGCGGTCGTGCCGGTCTTTTGAGACTTCCGAATGTCCCGAAGCGCAAACAGCAAGAATGCGAACATGCCAAGAGATATGGCGAGCACGAGGAAAAGGTTCACCCGAATCGTGGGCGGATCGAAGGCAGGTGGTTGAAGGTCGGGACGGGTGAAATCGCCAAACAGGAGCAGGCCCCCAAGGAGAAGACTGACCACGCCTGCGGCACCGAAGTACCCGATCCCCTGTATCTGCGTCTCGACGAAGAGCAGTACGGCTGCAAGTATTAGAAGAGCGATCCCAACCGCACTTGCGGGCAGGTTGCCGAGCGCAACGATAGCCATGGCCCATAAGACCACGCCCGTAATGCCGGGGGCAAAGGCTAGCGCGCCGGGCGCGACAAACTCGATCCACAACGCGAAGAATCCCGCCACCATGAACATGAAAGCGATGTTGGGATCGGAAATGAAGTTGAGGAAGTGTTCGAGGTAGGTCTTCTCGATTTTGACGAGGGCGAGACCGCGAGTATTCAACGTTATCTCACGGCCATCCAGGAGGACGCTCCATCCATCCAACCGGAAAAGGAGATCTTCGACATCCTGTGCGATGAGATCTGCGACACCTGCGTCGACTGCTTCATGCGCCGAGTAGGACGCTGCATTTTCCGCGGTCGCCATCAGGGCGTCTCTATCCCTGCCCCGGCGTTCCACAATCCTATCGACTAAAGACTCAATTCGTTGGAAGGCGGAGGCGCGGTTCTCAGGCAAGAGCCGTTGGCCGTCCCCTGCGAGAGGTGAAGCTGCCCCGATATTGGTGCTCGGACTCATGGCGGCGACGTGCCCGGCGGCGGTGATGAAGGTCCCCGCCGATGCGGCCCTCGATCCGGGAGGGGATACGAAAACCACCACAGGAATTGGGGCATCGAGTATGGTATCGACCATGCTCTCGGTCGTCTTCAGGAGGCCGCCGGGGGTATTCAACTCCACAATAAGCAGCCTCGCACCGCTTTCGTCGGCTTCCTTGATTGCACGCGAAAGGAAGCGTTCGGTCAGAGGCATGATGGGGCCTTCGATCTTCATATATAGGGCCTTCCCCGACGCAGCATTAGCTTCTTTTTCAAACGCCGCGAGGGCGAGTCCGGCAAGTCCGAGAACTAGCAAGACTATGGCAATTGCTCGAATCATCAGGGCGCCTCGACTTGGGAGTCACGGAACACCGGCAAGGCCCTACTCACACAGACGAACTGAAACCTCTCACTTCTCTTCGACGAGTCCGCGGTTGGCAGCGTAGATCGCTGCTTCGACCCTGTTGGCCGCGCCTGTCTTGGTATAGATGTGGCTGAGATGGCGCGTGACAGTGTTGAGGCTGATAAACAGCTCTTCGCCAATCTCAGGGTTGGTCTTTCCCTGGGCCAAGACACGGAGGACTTCGACCTCGCGCCGGGTCAGGCCATCCGGGTACTCGGCCACGTGAGTCATCTGTGTCTTTATGGATTCGAGCAGGTCGGAAGACTTGGCAGCCAGGGGCCCCATACCAAGCTCATGGGAGATATCGAGTGCTTCGTCGAGCAGGGCCAGCGCCTTTTCAGCGTTGCCGGGAGTACGCATGGGCGGGTTCGATCCGTCGGTGTAGGCGTCTGCAAGAACGGAGGCCCAGCTGTAGGCGTTCCATGCATATTCCGGCCGGTACCCCGCCCGCTGGCAGAGACTAGCGGCGGCGGCGAAGTGTGTGTTTGCTTCATCGGGGCGGCCTGTGAGTCCAGCCAAGAGACCCAAGATGCGGTCGACGGTAGTGACGCCGCCGTACACCATTATCCCGGAATGGGGCAGGAGACTGTCGTACAGGCTTTCGGCTGATGCAACTTCCCTTAAGGAGAGGACGGTGAGGGCGCGTCCGGCCCGAGCGGACAAGAGCAGGCCCGGGGCAGCTTCGGGAGAGCCGATCACACGCTCAGCGGCCAGTCGACCGATGTCGGAGTGTCCGTCCATGCCGGTGATCTCAGCTATGATTGGCAGGCACAGCGCGGCGCAGGTATTGAGGAGGGTGGGGCCGATCTCTCGGTCCTCAACGGCCTCGATGAGTCGCGCAAAGAACGCGTCTCCACGGTCCTTAACGCCCGCATCGTACTCCAAGACGGCTCGGAAGGCGAGAAGTCGGCCATCACGTGGAGTGATGCGGAGTCCGTAGTCGCTCAACTCGCGAGCCAAGTCCCAGTCGCCTTCGAGTCGCGCAAGGTCTTCGAGATTGTCGATAGCCCCGGCGATCCGATAGCCGTCGCGCAGCTTTTCCGCATTGGCGAGACACGCCTCGGCGTAGTGACGCGCTCGGACGGGCCGGCCGGTAACGAGGAGGATGGTGGCAGCCCAGTTGAGGGCCGTGGATTCCAGATCGGGCCTGCGAACATGTGCTGCGAGTTCGATTGCGCGAAGGCATTTCTCCAGGCCACGTGTCAATTCCAAGTAGTATCCGTCGACGCTGCCTGCATCGGCGGCGGCGTGCACCTCCAGAGCTATGTCACGCTCACGTCGGGCGATCTCGACGGCGCGCAGGTAGGCACCGTTCGCCTGCTCATAGTCACCTTGCTCAAGCGCGGCGGCACGGATGTACCTCCCCCAGAGGCGTCCCGAACGGTGGGAGTCAGGCCCGGCCAGGTCGAGGGCACGCGAGATCAGGAGGGTAATGCCTGTGATGCCCGTAGTGGCCATGACCGGGTACTCGGCGACCTGCAGGGCGGTTTCCACATCGCCCGCCTTCTCGTAGTGGTCAAACGCGCGGGTCAGGGTCTCAACGGCGTTTTGCATCTCATGACGCTGAGCCGTGGCAACTTGCGCCCTTCCCAAACCGAACAGGATTGAGGCCAAGCGACCATCCGGCTCGGACGTACCCTGCGCTTCAAGTGCTCGTCGGAAAAACTCGAGAGCCTCCTCGTAGGCGTAGGTGCTGAGCGCCTGTTCACCCGCCAAAATGAGGTACTTGATCAGCTTATCGCTGCCAACTAGGGCTTCTGCCTCGGAATAGTGACGAACGAGCTCGCCGAGGCGCGTGCCGACCCCGTTCCCCTGCATACCTTCCAGGGTCTCGGCGATTCGTGCGTGGAGGCGAATCTTAAGAGTGGTGGATAACTCGGCGGCAAGAGCCTGCTGGATGAGCGCGTGGCTGAAGCGGAAATTTCCGGCGCCATGGTCGACCTCCTCGATCAGGGCCGAGGCGATTGCCTCGTCCAAGGCGTCCATGATCTGGGCGGAGTCGCCGGCCAGGGCCATTTCGTCAAACGTCACTGCGGGTAGAGCCAGAAGCTGTTCGAGGGAGAACTCCCGGCCCATCACCGAGCCGATGGTGAGGACTCGACTGGAGGCCTCGCTAACGCGGTCGAGACGCCTGCCGATGACCTCTCGGACGCCGGCGGGGACTCGCTCACGGAGAAGCGTCTCGGCCTCGCCTGCGTTTCCATGCAGGACGCCTTCTTGATATAGGAGGCGAACCAACTCGGTGACGAAGAACGAGTTGCCCTCGGTGTGGAGGTGGATCAACTCGGCAAGTCGTCCGTGAGCGTGTACTCCGCAGGTCTCGAAAATGTAGTCGGCAATGTCGTTCGACGTTAGCCCTCGTAGGATGAGCCGATCGAAGTGGTCGAGGCGGTTCAGATCTCCGAGGGCGTGGATGAGCGGATGTCCGCGTGTGATGTCTTCGTTACGGTATGTGCCTACGATGAGAATTCGCTGGTCGACGATAGAGGTCGCGAGGAAGTTGAGCAGGAGAAGTGATGAAGGATGCGCCCAGTGGAGGTTGTCGAGAACGATGAGGACGGGTTGGTGCGTCGAAGCTCTCACGAAGAAACTCGAAACGGCGTCGAAAAGGCGGAATCGAGCCTGATCCGGTCCTTCGCCTAGTCGCTCATCGGCGTTGCCGGGCGCAAGACCGCGCACCTCGGGGACGATGCCGGATATTTCGAGGGCGCCGTCACGCATCTCCTGTCGAAGACGGTCAGAGTCGGTACTCTCGACGTAGGACCGGATGGGCTGTACCCACGTCCAGTACGGCGGAGCTCCGGCCTCCTCGTAGCAACGCCCCCAGAGCGCCTGGAAGCCGCGTTCCTCAGCGTATATCTCCAGTTCGCTGGCAGTACGCGTCTTGCCGATGCCCGGCTCGCCCGCGATCATCACAACACGCCCCGACCCGGCCATGGTCGCATCGAGATGTGAGCGCACTCTTGCCATTTCCGACCGGCGACCCACGAACGGGGTCACGTCGGGCATATCGAGACCTGTCTGCGTCTGACCGGTCACGGCTTACTCCAAGCACCTCAGGTAAGGTGGATGGAGTGTAGCAACCCATCAAGTAGGAGGTCAACAGACTGTCCCGACTCTTTGTAACTTAAAAAGTCACAAAGCCGTAATACAACACTTTTCCAGGAGAAGCGTCGCTTTCACGGTATGGCAGGAGTGGCACATCGTAGAGGGTGTCCATATGGCTCCGTTCGCCCCCGTATCAAGTACCGGGCAGGCTCAGAGCCTGTCGAAGGCCCAAAGGGCGGTTCATGGTTCGACAAGCTCACCCCGAACGGTTCACACGGACCTTGCAAACACCCTCTTGGAGACAGCAGCAATTACCATGAGAAAACGCGAAAAATGTGCCATTCTGTGCCATTTTTGTTGTTATTGTAAAGTGCAGTCATCCCGTCCGAGTGCGACTCTACTCGGCGGGCGGAGCCTCGGATGACACGATGCCGATCAGGTTGCCCTCGATGTCCTTGAAGTGGGCGAAGATGACCATACCGGGGATGACGGTGACGGGCATAGCGATCTCGCCACCGAGCTCGGCGGCCCTGTCGAGCGACGCCTGGATGTCGGCCACTTCGATGTAGACGGTGACCTGCGGGTTGCCGTCCATGCTGGACCCGATTCCTCCGCCGATGCCCGCGCCCTGCTCCTCTGCGCTCACGATACCGTACGGGAATTCGGGCGAGGCTTGAGTGATATTCCAATCGAACAGGTCGCGGTAGTATTGCTGGAGCGCCTCGTGATCCTTCCCAAGAATCTCAAAGTGTACTACTGGATTTGGCAAGTTATTTCTCCTTTCGAATTGCCTTGTCGACCCATTAGCGGCGTTCTATCTGCGCCGGTATGTTGGCAGGCCCCTCCGGGGGTTTGCATATGGGGTAGCGCCTGAGGAGCCTGCGAACACGAGTCGATCGACAAGAACAATTGTATCGAACGTGTGTTTTCGTTGTCAAGCCCAGAATAGACGAATTTTTGCGAGTTTTGTAAAGAGGAAATCCGCGAGTGATTCAGGAGGATTTACGGGCATAGATGATCGCGCCTCTCTTGGTCAGTGTGAGCGGCGTGTCGATGGCGTTGGAGGCGCGTTCCGCGTCAGAAGGGATCAAACGGCGACCTCTGAGGTAGAGAGCCAGGGCTTCTCGGTCGGGTAAGTGGACGTAAGGGCCGTCCCAAGCGTCTATCTCGATCTCGGCAAACACGGAGCCGATAATCTCAGGAGCGTTCTCGCTGTCGAAGGTCGAGGGCACGCCGTAGCTGGGGAGGACCGACCGCAGTTCCGGCGAGTCGTACCTGCTCGGAGCGCACGCTGCGAACATCCCGCCGGGCGTGAGCACACGGCGGCACTCGGTCACGGCCTGAACGGGGTCTTCGAGGTGGTACAGCATGTACAGGGCCGCTACGCCGCCGAAGGTGTTTTCCAGGAACGGGAGCATCCGCGCATCACCGATGATGCGAGAGGCGGGTGCATCTTTGAGCATCGTGGGTGATGCGTCGAGCCCGACTGCCGGGACGCCTAGGTTCTGCAGCAGTCTGAGCAGTTTGCCCTGTCCGCACCCAACGTCGAATGCAAGATCGACCTGCTCCTTGGCAAAGCGGTCGGCAACGTCCACATGGACATCTTCAGCGAGTCCAAATCTCTTGGCAGCCAAAGAAGTCGTGCGGAACCGATCAGGGTCCGTATCGAAGTCGAACGGTTCCGGGCGAGGCCGGTGGTCAGCCGCCGGCATTGTCCATGACCTCGACGAGCTCACGGACGGCATCGGCGGAGCGTTGGAGGGCCGCTGACTCGTCGGAAGTGAGGTCGAACTCGACAATCTCCTCGACGCCACCATCTCCCAGCTTGACGGGTACACCCACAAAGAGGCCGTCGATGCCATACTCGCCATCGAGGTAGGCGGTGCACGGGAGAATCTGCTTCTTGTCGAAGAGAATGGACTCGACCATCTGGACGATTGCGGCGGATGGCGCGTAGTAGGCGCTTCCGGTCTTGAGGTAGTTGACGATCTCCGCGCCGCCGTCCTGCGTGCGCTTGACGATTGCGTCGAGGCGGTCCTTCGGGATGAGCTTCGAGACGGGCTGCCCGCCCGCGATGGTGCTGCCGACGACGGGCACCATGGAGTCGCCGTGTCCACCCAACACCCAGGCGTCGATGCTCTCGACGGAGACGTCTAGCTCCATGGCAAGGAAGGTGCGGAACCGCGCGGTATCGAGGATTCCGGCCATGCCGACGACCCGCTGTTTCGGGAAACCGCTGACCTGATACGCGCGTTGCGCCATGGCGTCGAGAGGGTTGGTAACGGGCATGAGGATGGTGTCGGGCGACTGAGCGACGACCTCATTGACGACGCTCGTGACGATCTTCATGTTGGTAAGGAGAAGATCGTCGCGGGACATTCCAGGCTTGCGGGCGATGCCGGACGTGATGACGACCACGTCGGACCCGGCGGTCTCCTCGTACGAGTTGGCACCGACTATCGAGGCGTCGCTGCCGGAGACGGGGCCGGACTCCAGGATGTCGAGCGCCTTGCCCTGCGGGAGGCCGTCGACGATGTCGACGAGGACGACGTCAGCGTACCCCTTGTCGAAGATGCGTTGTGCCGCGGTTGCGCCGACGTTGCCGGCTCCGACTACCGTTACCTTGCTGCGTGACATTCAGTTTCTCCTTGGTGTTGGTTCTTTGAGCGACGTGACGAGCGTCGTGTGTCTTCAATCTTGTTGACAGTAAGGTTCAATGGATTCCCACTTTCGCGGGAATAACGGTGGCTTTATGTGAACAAAAGTGTGTCTATGCCGGGGATGGGCAACCACAAGGGTTGCCCCTACGACGGGTTTGGATGGGATACTTCCTAGGCACGTGTATTTAAGTGGATATTGCAGACTCTCGAAGAAATGGCTTGGAGTCCTCTACCCGTTCTCGAACTCATCGCGGCGGGAGAAGAGGTCGGGGTCTTCGACGGTAGCCATGAGGTAGTCGCCGAACTCGGAGCTTGTGGCGCCGGTGTCGCGACCGGTCATGACGACCTTCTTCTCGTACATGCCGCAGATGTCGAGGGCTGTGTGGAGACGCACCGCGAGGTCGTTGTAGCCGATGTGGTCAAGCATCATCGCCCCGGCTCGGACGAGGGAGCTTGGGTCGGCGTACTGGGCGCGGCCCTCGGTGACCATACGGGGGGCGCTGCCGTGAATGGCCTCGAACATGGCGTACTGCTTGCCGATGTTGGCGCTCCCTGCCGTCCCGACGCCGCCCTGAATCTCGGCGGCCTCGTCGGTGAGGATGTCGCCGTACAGGTTCGGGAGGGCGAGCACCTGGAAGTCGCTGCGACGCTTGGGGTCGATGAGCTTGGCGGTCATGATGTCAATGTACCAGCCGTCCCACTCGATGTCCGGGTACTTCTCGCCGATACGACGGGCGACATCGAGGAACTTGCCGTCGGTTGTCTTGACGACGTTGGCCTTGGTCACGATGGTCACGCGAGACTTTCCTGTCCGCTTGGCGTGGTCGAAAGCGGCCTCGATGATGCGCTCCGAGCCAGGGGTGGTAATGACACGGAAGTCGATGGCGAGGTCGTCGGTGACGTTGATGCCCTGACTGCCGACCGCGTAGAGGTCCTCGGTGTTCTCGCGGAAGAAGGTCCAGTCGATGTTCTCGGACGGGATTCGGACGGGCCGGACGTTGGCGAAGAGGTCGAGGGCCTTCCTCATGCTGACGTTTGCCGACTCGATGTTGGGCCAGCCATCGCCCTTTTCCGGGGTGTGGGTGGGGCCCTTGACGGAGACGTGACATTGTTTTATCGCATCGAGCACATCATCGGGGATGGACTGCATCTTGGATGCGCGGTTCTCGATGGTGAGTCCCTCGATATTGCGGAACTCGACCTTGCCGTTCGCGACCTCACCGCGGAGGAGGTACTCGAGCACACGCCGCGTCTCCTCGCTGATGCTCGGGCCTATCCCGTCCCCACCGATCATGCCGATGATGACCGGTCGGATGGATGAGTAGTCGGTCCACTCGCCCTCGCTCTTGAGTCGCTCGACGCGTTCGAGCTGCTCCTGCAGGACGGTGCCGAAGTGCTGCTTTGCCTGATCGATGACCTGTTCGGTGTCCACGTTCGTTCCCTTCTTGGTTGTTTTGTCTTGTGACCTGAGGATGGGGAGTTACTGCCTCAATGGGTGTGAAGATCGTTTAGTTCACGGGGTGATTATGGCTAGCACGTCGCCTCTCGATACTTTTGCTCCGATGTCGAATGGGAGTGCGCGCACGGTTCCGGCGACAGGGGACGGCAGGGAGTTCTGCATCTTCATGGCTTCGAGCACCACGACGGGTTGTCCCGACTCGACCGTGCCGCCGACTTCTACCTCATGCCGAAGGACAAGGCCGGGCATCGGGGCCTCGACGGTCGACTCTCCTGGCTGGACGGTGGCCGTGTCGGTGGCGACCGGGGCCGGGCCGGCGGACGCTGACGCACCTGACTCCATGCTTGCCGTGGCCGAGGGACCTGAGGAGACAGGATCGACTTCGACGAAGAATGCCTCACCATCAACGAAGACGTTGAATGCCCGAGCACGGTGGCTCTTCGTGCTGGCCTGCACCTGTGCGGGAGGAGCGACCGGCCGCGCGCCGTCTTCCGACGGGGGCGCGGGCTTCATCTCATCGGGCATGGGGTCGAGGCCGTGCTTGATGCGTATCCACTTGCCGCCGGTCTGTGGGTAGAGGGCGTAGGTCAGAATGTCGTCGAGGTCGTCGGAGATGTCGGCTATGGCCGCAGCTGCTTCCGGCAGTTCCGGTTCGTCCCAGGAAGAGGGGCGTCCGACGATGGGGGTCATGTTCTCGTCGCCGCCGGTTAGCGCTTTCTCGCGAATCTCGTCGCTCATGGGAGCGGGCGATTGGCCGTAGAGTCCGAGGACGTACTCTCTGACCGGCTCTATGACGGTGGCGTACCGTCCCATGAGGACGTTCGTCACGGACTGGGAGCCGACCATCTGGCTCATTGGGGTGACGAGTGGTGGGTAGCCCAGATCTTTGCGGGTGCGAGGGATCTCTTCGAGTACTTTCGGGAGCTTGTCGAGGGCATCGGCCTCTCGTAGCTGGGATACGAGGTTGCTGGTCATGCCGCCGGGTATCTGATGACTCAGGACGCGGGCGTCGATGACCGAGGTCTTGGGGGTCTCGAGGTGCTGTCGGTACTTCGGGGTGATTGTTTCGAGGTAGTCGCCGAGATCGAGCAGCGGCTCAAGCTCGAGGTTGGTCTCCCTTTCTGTCCCCTTGAGGGAGGTAATGAGCGGCTCGATGGCAGGCTGGGCAGTTCGGAGAGCGAGGGGCGCGAGACAGGCATCGACGACATCGACGCCCGCTTCGATGGCCTTCAGGACGGTCATCGAGGCCATACCGCTAGTGTAGTGCGTGTGAAGCTGAAGCGGAACATCGACGACCTCTTTGAGGGCAGTGAAGAGGTTGAAGGAATCGTAGGGGGCGAGAAGGCCAGCCATGTCCTTGACGCAGATGCTGTCCGCATCGAGGTCGAGCAACTCCTTCGCCTTGTCGATGTAGTAGTCGAGATTGTAGATAGGCCCGCCGAGTACGCCCTCCTCGGTGACGGAGTAGCAGATCGTCAGTTGGAGGTGCGCGCCGGAGTCCTTCACGGCAGCGGCGGCCCGTTCGAGGTTCATGGGATCGTTGAGGGCATCGAAGACTCGGAAGACGTCTATGCCCGCCTCCGTGGAACGATGCACGAAGGCGTCGACCACGTCGTCTGCGTAAGGACGGTAGCCAACCAGCGACTGCCCTCGCAGGAGCATCTGCAAGGGAGTGTCGGGAATGAGCTTCTTGAAGGTGCGAAGTCGCTCCCACGGGTCCTCGCCGAGGAAGCGGGTGGTGGAGTCGAAGGTCGCGCCGCCCCAGACCTCCATGGAGTGGAATCCGACGGCGTTCATCCGCTCTGCAATGGGCACCATGTCTTCCGTGCGGAGACGGGTCGCCATCAGGCTTTGATGGGCGTCACGAAACGTGGTGTCGGTGATCTTGATGGGAGTGGAGGAGGTCATATGGTGGGGGTAGTAGGTTTCTAACGAGCAAGGCCGGATGGGGCTTCAAAACCACGTGCTGTGTTTCCACAGGTTCGTCGGATGATAGTTGGTGTCCCGGAGGGTGCGCCACTTCGTTGACTTCCAGCGGCTCAAGGGGCGGTGTTCCTGCCTTGCGCCGAGGCGGTGTGCCTCCCGGTCGAGATACTCCTGGACTGCTGCCATGGCGGCTGACATGAGCTTGTCGGAACGGTCGGTCACAGGGGAATGCTCCCGTGCTTCTTGGGCGGGAGCGTCTCCCGCTTGTTGTCGAGCATTTCGAGGGCGCGGATGATCTTGGGCCTGGTGTCTGCAGGGTCGATCACGTCGTCGATGAGGCCCCGGCTGGCCGCGACGTAGGGGTTCATAAAGAGGCGCTCGTACTCTTCTATAAGCTCGGCACGCTTGGCTTCGGGGTCTGCGTCGCTGCGGATCTGGTCGCGGTAGACGATGTTGACCGCGCCCTCGGCGCCCATGACGGCGACCTGACCGGTCGGCCACGCGTAGTTGACGTCGCCCTTGAGGTTCTTGCTGCTCATGGCGATGTACGCGCCGCCGTAGGCCTTGCGAACGAGGACGCTTATCTTCGGTACGGTGGCCTCGGCGTAGGCGAAGAGGAGCTTCGCGCCGTGCTTTATGATGCCGCCGTACTCCTGAACGGTGCCGGGCATGTATCCGGGCACGTCGATGAAGGTTACGAGCGGCACGTTGAATGCGTCGCAAAAGCGGATGAATCGGGCGGCCTTCGTGGACGCATTGATGTCGAGGAGACCGGCGAGGTGATCGGGCTGCTGGGCGACGATGCCCACAGGTCGGCCATCGAACCGGGCGAAGCCGACGATGATGTTTCGGGCGTAGAGCTCGTGCACTTCCATAAAGTCGCTGTCGTCGATCACCTGCAGGATGATGTCCATCATGTCGTACGGCTGGTTCGGGTTGTCGGGCACTACGTGGAGCAGACCACGGTCCCGGCGCTCAGGGTCGTCCTGTGACTGCTGCCGGGGAGGTTCCTCCATGTTGTTCTGCGGGAGGAAGCTGAGGAGTCGGCGGATCTGTTCGAGGCATTCCTGCTCGGACTCCCATACGAACTGACAGACGCCGCTCTTGGTCGCATGGGCCTCCGCTCCGCCCAACTCTTCGTGGGAGACGACCTCGCCGGTGGCGGCCTTCACCACGTCGGGTCCTGTGATGTAGAGCTGTCCGGTGCCGCGCACCATCATGATGAAGTCGGTCAGGGCGGGAGAGTAGACCGCTCCGCCCGCTGCGGGACCGAGCATGGCGGAAATCTGGGGCACGACACCGGAGTACCTGACGTTTCGCTGGAAGATAGCGCTGTATCCGGCGAGACTGTCGATGCCCTCCTGGATGCGCGCGCCGCCGGAGTCGATGAGGCCGATGACGGGAGCGCCGCTGTTGGCCGCGAGGTCCATGACCTTGCATATCTTCTGGGCGACGACTTCAGACAGGGTGCCGCCGATTACGGTGAAGTCCTGCGCGAAGGCGAACGTCACACGGCCCGCGACTTTGCCGAAGCCCGTGACGACGGCGTCGCCGAGATACTTGCGGTCGGCCATGCCGAACTCGGTGGCCCGGTGCTCGACGAAGGCGTCGAGTTCCTCGAATGTACCCTCGTCGAAGAGGAGGTCGATGCGCTCGCGTGCGGTGAGCTTGCCTTTGGCGTGCTGGGCTTCGATGCGCGAAGGACCACCGCCCTGCCGCGACTTCTCGCTGAGGGCCTCAAGCTCCTCCCGCATTACGTCGACTTTGCGTTTAAGAACCATGCAGTTGAACTTACCTTCTCGTTGACGAACTTTGAGCGAACGTACGGTTCTGCCGCCCGCTCGATGGGATACAATGACCTCAATCACACTACCAAATCTCCAAGACCCTAGCAAGGATACGAAAGGGCTTTTGGAGCAGCAGGCAAGGTCGATTCTCGTGGAACCGCCGATCCTATTTGGGGGCACAACGGACATAGGAGGAAGGCGCTTCATTTGGGGGGAGCGGACGTACGTGATGGGCGTCATCAACGTGACGCCGGACTCCTTTTCCAACGACGGAGTGGGCGGGGACGTGGAGGCGGCGGTGCGTCTGGCGGCGCGGTTTCAAGAGGACGGGACGGACATCATCGACGTGGGCGGCGAGTCGACGCGCCCGCCGGGAATATATGGCGACTCGAAGCCGGTAACGGTCGACGAGGAGCTGGGCAGGGTGATACCGATGATCGAGGCTATCACGCGGGAGACCGACCTGCCGGTGAGCATAGACACGTACAAGGCGGCGGTCGCAAAGTCCGCGATTGAGGCGGGGGCGGGGATGATAAACGACGTATGGGCATTGCAAAGGGACCCGGAGATGCTGAGGGTTGCGGCCGAGGCCGACGTACCGGTCGTGCTGATGCACAATCAGATTGGGACGGAGTACGAAGACGTGGTGCCCGACGTGATCGAGGGGTTGCGAGCTAGAGTCAGCGCCGCAGTGGAAGGCGGGGTGCGACCGGAGAACATCATCGTCGATCCGGGCATGGGGTTTGGCAAGACGGCAGAACAGAACCTCGAAATTCTGCGTCGGTTAAGCGAGTTCGAGGCGCTGGGTCTGCCACTGCTCGTGGGGATGTCGCGGAAGTCGACTATCGGTTATGTTCTCGGACTGCCGGTGGAGGACCGGGTGGAGGGAACGGCGGCAACGGTTGCGCTGTCCATCGCGGGGGGCGCGGACATCGTGCGGGTGCACGACGTGAAGGAGATGGCGAGGGTCGCGCGGATGACGGACGCGGTGGTGCGCGGTTGGAGTCAAGACGATGCAGTCTGAAGTGTACTTGGGCCTCGGATCGAACCTCGGTGACAAACGCGGGAACATCCAGTGGGCGGTCGAGCGACTTCGCGAGATATCGACCGCACTCACGGTTTCGAGCATGTACGAGACGGCGCCGGTAGGGGTGACTCTCCAGCCGGCATTCGTCAATGCGGTGTGCGGGATGTGGACGAAGTTAAGCGTGTTCGAGTTGCTGAGTGAGCTGCGAGACATTCAGCGCGAGGCGGGGGTTCGCGGGCCTGTGCTGAATGGGCCGAGGATGCTGGACATCGACATCCTGCTGTACGGGAGTCTTGTGGTCGACGTGCCGCACCTGACTGTGCCTCATCCTCGAATGGCGGAGCGAGAGTTCGTGCTACGTCCGCTGGCGGAGATAGCGCCGGGGGTTGTGCATCCGGTGATGAAGAAAACGGCGGCGGAGTTGCTTGCGGACTTGGATAGAAACTCACAAAGCACACCACCCTGCCCCACTGGATATCGGCCTTCACCGGTATGACAGTTGCGTTGCTGCTAACCCTCTAGGCGCTCAGGCGGACTCCGGCGGCTCGCATTTGACGGCGGGCAGAGGCGCCGCCTTCGGCGGTGACCGGGCGGGTCGCATCCTCGATGAGGACGACATCAAACCCTTCTTGGCGGCCTTCAAGCGCGGTGGCGAGGACGCAGACATCCTCGGCTAGCCCGCCGACGAATACCCGCCTCACTTCCTGTTTGCGAAGCTCGGTGGCGAGACCGGTCTGGTCGAAGGCGGAGTTCTGGTCCTGGTCGAGGCGAACGCCCTTCGTGACCACGGTGGCGTCGGAGGACAGGTTGAGGTCGGGGTGAAAGCGGGCACCGTCGCTATCCTGGATGCAGTGCAACGGCCAGGGGCCTCCACTCTCGTCGAAGCTCATGTGCCCTTGGGGATGGTAGTCGCGGGAGGCGTAAACGGGCGTGCCGCCGGCCTTCGCGGCGGCGATCCAGTCGTTCAGGACGCGCACCACCTCGTCTCCTCGCTCGATGGGCAGTGCACCGCCTGGACAAAAATCGTTCTGGACATCGACGATGATGAGCGCGTCACCGGGCTTGAGTTCGCTGGGACTGGCTGACATGGCATCTCCCTTGGGTTCTCTCTCTATTCTACCGAATCGACTCGTGTTCCGAGGGAACGTGCGGCGGTTTGGCGGACGACCTCTTCGTGGTAGGCGCTGAGCTTGGGGCTGACCTCGACAGGGTATGGAGGGTCTGCTTCGGGCAGGTCGCGGACCGATTGAGGGAGCCGGGCGATCTGCTCCGCGGCATAGCGGCGCGTTTCGTCAAGGTCACAGGTTGGCGAGACGAGTCGCTTGCCGTCTCGCATTGCTTGTTCGAGCAGCGGGCGGCCCGGAAGGTCTTCGTCGGCGCGTGCGATGGTGTCGCCCGTATCGAGGACACCATGACCATTGCGGAAGACCTGTTTTCGACCGGGGAGGACAGGCTTGTCCGTTGCTAGCTTGACTCTTCCTTCGCCGGCGTAGGACGCGAGCTTGTAGACGATATCGAGGTATGGCGCGTCGGCTGAGACGCCCATAGCGGTGCCGACGCCAAACCCGTCGAGGGGAGCGCCCGACAAGACGAGCTTGTCGATCTCGTACTCATCGAGACTGCTGCTCGCGATAATTTGGACGCTGTGCAGTCCGGCTTGATCCAGCAAATCTCGGACTCTCCGGGAGAGGTCGAGGAGGTCGCCGGAATCGAGGCGCACTGCCCTTACCTTGAAGTCCTCACCCAACTCTTTCGCCAGCTCGATGACCTTCTCCACGCCCGCCAGCGTGTCGTAAGTGTCGATCAAGAGGACAGTGTCGGGGTAGAGGTCGGCGAAGGCGTGGAAGGCGGCGGACTCGTCGCCGTGGGCCTGGATGTAGCTGTGCGCGAGTGTGCCGGCGACGGGAATGCCGAACCGCTTTCCGGCTAGGACGTTCGAGGTGGCGTTGACTCCCGCTATCCAAAAGGCGCGGGCAGCGTTGAGAGCGGCGTCGATCCCGTGCATCCGGCGCGCGCCGAAGTCGATGACCGAACGGCCCCGCGCCGCCGTGACCACGCGGTGGGCCTTCGATGCCAGCATGGTCTGGAGCTGGATTTGGTTCAGCACGAAGGTCTCGATCAGTTGCGCTTCGGGCAGAGGGGCCTCGACCTCTAGGATGGGCTCGTTGGCGAAGACTGGGGTGCCCTCGCGGACGCCATGAACATCGCCGGTGAAGCGGAAGTCGGCGAGCCATGAGAGGAACCGGTCTGAGAATATTTTGAGTGTGCCGAGGTAATCGAGGTCTTGTTGCGTGAACCGGAGAGACTCAAGGTAGTCGAGGACGGTGTCGAGTCCGCAGGCTACGAGAAAATTGCGGTTGCGTGGCAGTCGGCGCACGAAGAGGCTGAAGACGGCTGGCTCCGTCATGCCTTGCTCAAAGTAGGCCTGGAGCATGGTGAGCTGGTAGAGGTCGGTGAAGAGCGCGAGGCCGTCGTCCCCAGAGGGGCTTTGGGCCTCTGCTATGCCATCATTCGCGCTCATGATTGGTCACCCAATGGCCTGTGAGGCGCGTCGATTCAGTCCCGCAGGTCAGGCGGGAGCATGTTGGGGATGGTGTCCTCGATGGGGTAGGTCTCGTCGCAGGCGTCGCAGCTTAGGCTGCCAGAAACGATCTCGCCGTCCTCCTCACGGTCAACTGTGAGGGTAAGCTCGGCCTTGCAGGTGGGGCAGACGAGGATACTGAGCAGGCTGCGTTTCACTATTCGAAAACCCCTATTCGGTGCGGAGCTCTATCTCGTAGAGGACACCCATGAGCTCGGACAGGAAGAAGATCACCACTCCGAGGATGACGAGCGTATTGTACCCCGACAGGGCGGCAGTTAGTTTTCCCCATAAAGTGGTTGGGGACGGGGGCGGCACTTCTAGGGCGTCGAGGGTCTTTGCGTGTCGTCTTCGGTCGCGAATGAGGGCGAACATCCAGAGGGAGAGGACGACCTTGACGCCGAGAGTCGCGGCGTATGGGAGCTCGACCTCCGTAAGGCGGTTGAAAGCGAGGATGGCGCCGGTAACGACGAGGACGATGATGCTGGTGACGACGACGGTGCGGAACTCGACGCCGAGAGCGACCGAGAGTGCGCGGGGAACGTCGGGAACGCGGGCAAGGGTGGGGATGAGGACGATGAGGTAGAAGAGGCTCCCCCCGACCCACGTTGCCGCGGCCAGTACATGGAGCCAAAGCACGATCGTGAGGAATATGTCGGCGAGGTCCACCTTACTCTCCCGCCCTTCGACAAGCTCTGGGCGAACGTATTATGTATGGCGACCCGCGCTTCGACAAGCTTCGGGGTGGCTGCTCAGAACAGGACGAAGATTCACCGCAGAGAACACATAGAGCGCAGAGTGGGGTGGAGGGTAAGGCTTGGCGGCAGCTAATTCCACTTGCACTCCCTAGCCGGGCGTAACGATGCTGTCAAGTGACTGCCAGCAGGCAATGTGGGGGCATCACCCTCACCCCAACCCTCTCCCACGACGGGAGAGGGGGTAAGAGGATTCACCGCAGAGGGAGTTAGGTGAAATTCCTAAACTTGTTGCATGGTGTTGCATTTTGTCGCATTTCCCTATGTGGGACGTCCCTTCTCTGTATCCCTCGACCGGCGGGGAAGAGACCCGTCCTACGATGCGGGCAGGATTTCCTCGATGAGCTCGTTGAGCTTTTCCTCGTTTAGGGGGCCGGCCCACTTGCGGACGACCGTGTGGTCGGCATCAAGGAAGACGGTGGTCGGGAAGGTCTTGACGTCGTATTCCTTGATGACGGTGCCGGAGGTGTCGGGGCCGACGGCGTAGGTGAGACCGAATTCCTCGACGAACTTCTGGCCCTCCTCCTCGGAGTCGAGGCCAAGCTGCTGGATGGCGACGAAGGCGACCTCGTCCTTATGTGACTGGAAGGCGGCCTCGAAGTGGGGCATCTCAAGGCGGCACGGCGGGCACGAGGGGTACCAGAAGTTGAGGACGATGGGCTGCCCTTCGAAGGTGTCGAGGCTGATGGGCTGGCCCTCCTCGAAGTTCTCGTTGCCGAACGCCTCGAAGCTGAACGACGCGGCGATGTCCGCGCTCCCTTCGTCGGATGAGTCGCTTCCGCATGCGGCGGCGAGGATGATGAGAATCGTTGCGGCGGCGAGCCAGTGTAGTGTCTTCATAGTCGTTCCCCTCTCACGTGCTTCTATAGTATTGGATGCAGGGTGTGGAGGGGAAGATGCGGGGGGACAGAGGAAGCTGGTATTACTTACCAGTCACGCGTCCACGCAACTCGTCCACGAGGTTGTCGATGGGGACGCGGACTTGGGACATGGTGTCACGGTCGCGGATGGTGACGGCGTGGTCGTCGAGGGAGTCGAAGTCGACGGTGACGCAGAGGGGGGTGCCGATCTCGTCCTGGCGGCGGTAGCGGCGTCCGATGCTCTGGGCGTCGTCGTACTGGGTGAGGCCGTCGACGCCGCCGGACTCGCGGATGAGGTCGGGGACGCCATGG
>VXLM01000077.1 GCA_009841605.1 Dehalococcoidia bacterium | reverse complement strand
GAACTTGTGGAACGCTTTCCCGTTGTGCAACGCGTCCAAATCACCGTAGATCGGTCTGGTACTTACCCACCCGTCCCCATCTGTAAATTCCAAGTCAGGGAAGACGGCGTTGTGCGAATCGTTCAACCAGAAGTCGGAGGCCGCTGCTACCTCCAGCACCACCTCCCCTGAAATCGTGGCGGACGCGTCGAGTGCGATTTCCTCATCGAGCAGGATCGGCGTCCCACCCGCGTCGCGGATCAGGTGATAGTCGAGGTAGTCCGGGCCGCGCGTGAACCACGCGCCGCTGCTGAGGGCCTGGCCGTGCAGCACCGTGCTGCGTTCAGCGACCGGGACCGCGCTCGCCACCCTCTCCGCCAGCGCCACGTATGCCTCCTCGACCGGAGCGAACAACTCGTTGGCTTCCTTCTCTTTGTTGAAGAACAGCGACCAGAACTTCAGGTGCTCCGCTGATCCTAGCGGCACCTCCCAGAACGAATTGTAGAACACGGCAGGCAGGCCCAGCGAGCGCGCCATCTCGCGCTGGCTAGCGTTGAACGGGACGACCACCATGTCCGGCTCGGCCGCCACCACCGGCTCCCACGCGTCTGCCGCTCCGGTGACCAGGAAGCCGTCGGACTGGTACCGCTTGGCTAGTTCGGGCGTAGTCTTGGAGACGTCGCCACTTGGAAGGTACCCCAGCCCTATCAGAGACTCCGCTTCGCCCAGGTACTCCAGCGCCGTCACAACGGATGCGCCGCGGGAGTTCTCGTAGACCCTTTCCACAGGAATCGGGACGATTTGAGTCCCAGCGAGGTTGCCGGTGAGCTCCGGTGCAGGCGTTCCCTTCTGAACGAGCACGTAGGTCTCTCGGGAACCGGCGTTGGCGTCGCCCACAGGGCCCATGTTCACGATCTTGTAGTTGCCGTGATAGGTGACCGTCCAGTCCTCGGCCCATTTTACCTGGACCTTGTCCGGGAAGTAGTCCGTCCCTGCAACATATTCCTCCACCGGGCCCTGAGGATTGCTCGCGATGACTCCAATCTCGGCGGCCGTTTCGATCCGATCAAGGAACACAAGCTGGTGATTGGGGAGCAGTCCCGGATGGATTATGCTTACGATGTCCTTCAGGAGGATGTCCGCCCGCACGGCTCCGGTGCTGTGGTAATCGCTCTCACGCCCATATCTGTGGAAGGCGTTGCCCGCGGTCATCGGGGCGAAATCCCCGTTCAGCGGGTTGCGCTCGAGAAACTCGGGAACAGTCCGTTCACTTGGAATATAGGCCATGTCGAACCAGTATTCCGCGCCCTCCCCATGTTCGAGCGCCGTCTCCACCGCGACTCCTCCAAAGCCCAGGTGAGCCGTACCGTCCAGCAAGCCCTGGTCAACGGCCTTCAGCAAAGGACGAGCCCCACCCGCGTCTTCGATCAGTATTGACTCGAGCCGGGTGCGATTCCTGCTCTGGAACTGTCCGGACCTTGCGATGGTGCCGAGCAGGACGGAGGGACTTGCCGGCTGGCTTTGGGCAAGGGACTTGACCATGTTGTACTCTTCGGCAATTGGCTCAAAGTACCGGTTGGCCCTGGCCTCCAGGTTGAAGAACAGCGACACAAACTTCACCTGCTCCGCGGACCCCAGAGGGCCTTCGGAGAAGGGAGAGTAGTGAATGGCGGGCACGCCAACCTGGAGCGCGTTGTTCCGCCAGTCGTCGCCGTTGTACTGGAAGTACACGTCAGGGTCGCCGTTCAGGATCAGTTCCAGGTCTTCGCCATAGCTCGACTCCTTGTGCACCTCATCCTGTGCCACGCGGGCGGTCACATTAGGAAGAAAGTGGTTCTGCGAACCGGACGTTCTTGTATTGACCCCAATCAGACGATCCAGCGCTCCAAGCGCGTCCAGCGCCGCGAACGTGGCGCCGCCGCCTTCCCAGAAGCGCTGCACCGGCACTTCGACAACCATCGCGTCGGCAAGTTCGCCGGAAAGCTCCGGCTCCGGCGTCCCGCACTGCACCAGAACGTATCGAATGAGATTCTGCGCGTCCGGGCTGGTGTCCGTATCAACTGTTATGACCTTGTAGTTGTTGAAATACTCGACCCACCACTCCTTGGCATATTGAGCTTCTGCCTTGTCGGGAAAGTAGTCGGTGTCCTCCTCGTAGGTATCCGTGCAGTTCTGTAGATTGTTGACGATGAGGTTCTTCACCACAGGCACCTGTACCTCTACCGTCACCTCTTTCTCCACCTCCACTACCCTGTCTACCGGGACTTCCACAGGCACCTCTACCGGCACCTCCTTTATCACTTCCACTGTCCGTTCTACGGGCACCTCAACTTCCACTACCCTCTCGCCACAGGCCACAAGAATGGCGGCGGCCAAGAGGAGGGACATTAGGACCCACGAGCGTTTCTTTGGCATTAACGAAGATCTCCTTTACAGCAATCGGTTTAATTTATTGATACTAACTATCAATAGAAAGTGATAGCCAGCACCAGAAATGCAGAACGGAGCAGTATAAACTGGTCGGACGAGTGCTGACAAGCATTATGCATTTATTGACATAGCATCTCATTTAGTACGCCGTTACCCCTCGTTCCATGACGTGGGTGGATCTGGCGGCGGAGTACTGCGATCACATCGTCATGTTGCAGGATGGTCGCGTCCAAGCGGCTGGACCTCCGACCGGAAAGTTCGCAGCACAGTCCCCTCCAGCCCACCAATCTGCACGAATTCAATGCACATTGTCGCAGGGTTGGGGATTCACTAGCCATCCCCCACAAGTTCGCCCTAATCCTTAGCAGGTAGTGGACGTGAGGCATGTGGCGGAACCTCTAACTCTGAACTTCCCCTCCCTTGAATGGCTCCGCGATGCCCTATATATTCCCCCTATCGGGCCGGCAGAACCCCAAAGTGGAGTAAGAAGGCGTGACCCGGTTCTTGGTTGCGATGCTGCAGTTGACCGTCAACGCGCTGCGCGATCTGGCGCCGATCATCGTCGTCATCGCGTTCTTTCAGATCGTAGTGCTGCGGCAGCCTTTCCCTGATTTGCTGAGCGTCCTCATAGGACTGCTCTGCGTGATCGTTGGGCTGACGCTCTTCATCCAGGGGCTCGAAAGCGGCCTATTCCCATTGGGCGAGGCGCTCGCCCAGGGTTTCGCCCAAAAGGGCAGCGCCATCGTGCTCCTCACCTTCGGCTTCTGCTTGGGCTTCGGCACTACCATAGCCGAGCCGGCCCTGATCGCCGTCGCCGCCGAGGCCGCCGACGTTGCCGCCCAAGCGGGCGCCATCGTCGATAGCGACCGCGCGCGCACTTCCTACGCCTTGGAGTTGCGGATCGTCGTGGCCGTATCGGTGGGCGCCGCCATCGTACTTGGCATCTTGCGCATCCTCAAAGGCTGGCCGATTCACAGACTCATCATTGGCGGATATCTTCTCGTTACCGCCCTGACCATCTTCGCACCGGCAGAGATAGTCGGCGTCGCCTACGACTCCGGCGGGGTGACCACCAGCACCATTACGGTACCCCTTGTGACTGCCCTCGGCGTTGGACTCGCCACGTCGATTCGTGGACGCAACCCGATGGTCGACGGCTTCGGCCTCATTGCCTTCGCAAGCCTCACGCCCATGATCTGCGTGCTCGCCTACGGGATGGTGACCTCATGACCGACTTCCCACGCGCCTTCGCCGACGCCCTGATCTCCACCGCCCTCGACGTCGCTCCCATCGTCGTGATTCTCCTGCTGTTTCAGATCGTCGTTCTCCGCCGTAAGCCGCCTAACCTGCGAAAAATAGCCGCCGGCTCCATCTTCGTCCTGGTTGGGCTTGCGCTGTTCCTGATAGGCCTCGAGAACGCGCTCTTCCCCATAGGGAAGACCATGGCCCGCCAGCTCACCGCGCCCGAATACATTGGAGCCGAGAATCTCGCTGCCGGCGTCGACTGGCTGGACTACTGGCAGGTCTACGCATTCGCCGCCGCCATCGGCTTCGCCACGACCATCGCCGAGCCGTCGCTCGTGGCCGTGGCGATAAAGGCCCGGGACGCATCCGGCGGAGCCGTCCACGCCTGGGGGCTGCGGATCGCCGTGGCCGTCGGCGTCGCCGTGGGAGTGGCGCTGGGTTGCTTCCGAATCGTCACCGGCACCCCCCTCCCCTGGTACATCATTGCCGCCTACCTCGTCGTCATGGTCCTCACATTCCGGTCGAGCAGGACCATCGTGCCCCTCGCCTACGACAGTGGCGGCGTCACCACCTCGACCGTCACCGTGCCCGTGGTCGCCGCCCTCGGCCTTGGCCTCGCCGCCAGCGTTCCGGGGCGCAGCCCTCTAATCGACGGATTCGGACTCATCGCTTTCGCCAGCGTCTTCCCAATCATGTCCGTGCTGGGATACTCTATTGCCGCGTCCTGGTTGAGCCGCAGGCGGAAGTCCAAACTTCCCAAGGAGGCTTGAGCCGTGAGACTAAAGCTGATTGTTGCACTCGTAAGCGACGACAAGATCGATGTCGTCGTGGACGCCGCGCGGGAGGCCGGCGCCACAGGCTCCACGATCATCACCAGCGTGCGGGGTGATGGCCTGAGGCCGGAAAAGACCTTCTTCGGCCTCGATCTCGCTGCAAAGCGCGATGTCGCGCTATTCCTGGTGGCCGAGTCCCGGGCGCGAGATATCCTCGAGCGCATCAGCGAGGCGGGAGACCTCGATACCGAACCTGGCGCCGGAATCGCCTTCCAAGTACCTATTGAAGATGCCGTGGGGCTTACGACGCAGCTGCCCACAATCCTGGAGGAGGTGGAATCCGAGATATGACAGACAATAGCTCCATCAGGGTGAGAGACCTCATGTCCGAAGAGCTGTTCACGGTCGACGGACTTGCCACAGTAGATGACGCCATGGCGCTGATGAAGCGCCACCGGGTCGGCTCACTCGTCGTCAACCGGCGTAACGAGGACGACGAATTGGGCCTGATTGCGGTCGGCGACATCGCCCGCCGCGTGATCGCGGAAGACCGTTCACCAAAGCGCGTCAACGTCTATGAAATCATGGCCAAGCCGCTCCTTACCCTGCCGGAAGACATGCTCGCCAGATACGCCTCCCGACTGCTCGCTCGCTTCAACCTCTCTCGCGCCGTCGTCGTCGACCGCGATCGCAACCCTCTCGGCATGGTGACTCTCCGCGACCTTATCATGGGCTACACGTCCGACTGACGCTGCCGGCCCGAACGGGCGCAACCAAGTGCTGTTCCCTGTGCGGCGTTCATTGCCGGGGAGCCCGATCACGTCCTAACTCCGCATCCGCAAGCGTAACTGTTCGGACTTTGTGGGAGCACTCGATACACACAGCCACCGTCATACCCGCGAAAGAACGTCACCCCGTACTCCGATACGGGGCGGGTATCCACAGGGGGAGAGGCTGTTCCCCGCATCAACTCTGAACATGTACCCGCAAGCGCCAGTCTTGGCGAGAAGTTACAAGAAGTCATAAAAAATTGGCCAGGATTTAACGCCCCAGTTCCATAAAAGCATGTATTGTAGTTAACAACATATGTATAGTACAGACTTTGTGCTTCGCATCTTCAACCATTAGGGCAAGGATGACAACAAATTGGGAAATGGACTACGTCCGACGGCCAAGCGGAACATTCACCGGTTAATTCGCGGCGGAGTGATTTTCTTGTTCGCCGTAGCGGTCGCCATCTCCGCTGTGACGGGGCAGCCGGCAGAAGATGACCGACCTCGTTCAGCCGGGCTGCCAGGCGCAGTCGCCCACGCCGCGACCGCTCCCGATCCGCCGCGTGATCTCACGGTCATCGCCTCCATCGCTACTGCGCAGGAAAACGCCACCTCCACACCTCCCACTATGGGAGATACGGAAGGCACGGAGGGGCAGGGGGCTGCGCAAGCGGCGCCCTCCAGACCCGGGAGGCCGTCGGTCTCTGGAATCACCCACAGTTCCATCACGCTCAGCTGGGGGGCCGTATCCGGCGCGACTCACTACGACGCTCAGTACAGAAACCGGGACGCCGGAGGCCCGGGCGTTCCTGGGAGTTGGTCGGGGACCAACGGCATCGACAGCACAAGCTATACGTTCTCCGGATTGAGTCCGAGCACGCGCTATGAGTTCGAGGTCCGCGCGACCAATGCCTCGGGCGACTCGGGCTGGTCTCTCAATCGGTACGGAACGACCACAGCCCGTCCCGCCCCTCTGTCTCTCCCCGACCCGTCCGACCGGACGCTGACGAAGGGAGTGTCCACGTCGTTCACGCTGCCTCTGGCGAAAGGCGGAAATGCGCCGTACACGCACAGCGCGAGCGGCCTTCCGACGGGGCTGTCGTTCACTGCGTCGAGCCGCAAGGTTAGCGGCACGCCGACTGCCGTAGGCACATCGACGGTGACATACAGAGTCACGGACAGATCATCGACATCACGCACTCAGACATTCACGATCACCGTCAGCAACGAGTCCATACCCTCCGCTCCCGGCAGACCTTCAACCTCGGGAATCACTCACAATTCGGTCTCTCTGAGCTGGGGATCCGTAACGGGCGCAACGCACTACGACGCTCGATACAGGGACCGCGACGCCGGAGGCTCGGACATTCCGGGGAGTTGGTCGCAGACCAACGGCATCAGCGGCACGAGCAAAACGTTCTCCGGGCTGTCTGCGAGCACACGCTATGAGTTTGAAGTCCGCGCCGGGAATGCCGCGGGCGATTCGAACTGGTCTCCCAGTCGTTATGGGACTACTACTGCCGCGCCTACACCCACACCTACGAGCGTGCCAACTCCAGCAGGAACCCTGAGCGCCTCGCCGACGACCATATTCATAGGGGAGACGACGACACTCACGTCTTCCAACGTGACCCCGTCCAACACACAGGTCAAGCTCGTCTACGACACCAAACTCACGCACCGAGACTCGTGTCCGGAGGTGAGGGCCGCATCCAATCACAACACTGTCACGCTCTCCTCCCCGAACTCCTCGGTCACCTTCATCGGATGCTGGCAAGGCACAGCCGATGTCACGCTGCGGACGGTCGACGGCAACGTGGAACTGGACGACGTCGACATCACGATCAATACTCCGAGCGTCAGCCTATCGGGTCTTGGAACATCTCTGGCAAAGGACGAATCGGACCCCTTCGACGTAGAGGTGTCGAACATATCGAGTGATGTTACCTACCGCATCGAGATGCTGGCGGGCGACTCCGACCTTTCCTTTACCGATGATTGCGAGGATCCGGATACGACCAAGCAATCGGGGAACCTTTCGGGCGACGCCGAGCACGAGGCGTCCACGAATTTCACCCTCTACGCGTGCAAGGTTGGGGGCTCGACCGTCTTCGCCTCCCTTCTGCACGGAAACCGCACCATAGGACTGGATTCTCAGTACGTCACAGTGACGACACCTACGCCTGCGCCTGCTCCACCACCCTCTACCTTCACTGCGCCGTCGAACTTCCGGTATGAACCGAGCTCGACAACCTCTGGCCAGGCCACGTTCTACTGGACGGCCGCACGCAACGCTGACAGCCAAAAGATCGAAAAGCACATACCCGATCTCATTCCCTTTGATAATGATTGGCACAAGGTGGGCAGCACCCTGGGGAGTGCCGTCACCCAGTTCACCCTTTCGAACATCTCTACCGACAGTGTTGAGGAGTATCGGGTTACCGCCTCCAAGAGTGGCGAGGACGACAAACATTCCAACGTCGTTGAGGTCAGGCTCAAGCTGATACCGCAAAACTTGGTCGCCACACATGCCGGCCATGGCAGGGCAAAACTCACGTGGGACCCCGTAGACACCGCCCAAAGCTACGTTATTCAGCGGCGCAGCCGACTCTTTCCGACTGAACAGTATTCGGACTGGCCTACTGATAAAATCGAGTCTGGCCCGGCACTCAACGCGATAACGAACAAGGTCGAGACGGTAGTCAAGGGTCTTCCACCCGGCGAGGACTCAAGATTCGCAGTAAAGGCGAAAAGCGTGCATACGCTGTCCGAAGCGTCCATCCCTTCAAACACGCTGAGGGTGACGGACGACCGCCCATCAGGGCCTCCCACAGGCGAGAGATGGGAAAGGACAGCGGGAAGCCGATCTATCGTACTTGAATGGAACGACGATTCTACTGGACATTCCAACTACTTGGTGGAGTCCGAGCCTGTGCACAGCGCGGTGAACGCTAACAGCATCGTCAATCACGGCACTGACAAGAAACGACTGCACATAGACGGGTTGCCATACAACGCCCGGTACACGTTCAACATCTACGCTGTGAACGTCACCCCGGTCGAGACTGTCAAGTCCGACAAACCCGCAACGCTGAGCTTTACAATTCCAGAACCGCACTACTGGTGGGGACACCAGGCCGATCACACCGTCAAGTATGAAAAGGGGACCATCTCCAACAGCTTCATTGAGGGTGCAATAAAATCGGGCGCTGAGGCTTGGAACACTAGGATGGGTCACAACCTGCTGATTTGTGATGATGAGACTATGGGCATCAGCTGCAACAGCCGAATGATGGATGGCGGGATCGTCACGATCAAGACGGTTGCTACCACTAGAGACACTCCCTCGGCAGGGTGCGGGAAAAACAGCATGGCCTGTGTGAAGCCAGATGGCTCTGACCCACCCTCGTCGTCGCCGCTGGCGCCGGGCAGGCACATGCTGAATATGGATATGGTATTCGAGGCTCCCGGATATAGTTGTCCCAAAGATGATGATGAGTGTGACAACGCAGATCAATTGCGGATTCTCTGGACCAATGACAGTGGTAAGCACGGTAAGGAGAGGCCAAATGGGAGCAACGAGATTTATGTGTACGTGAACTACATAATGATTCACGAGTTCGGGCACACCTTGGGGATGCCGGACTTTTACAACGACGACAAGTACGGTCTGAAGAAAGTTAAAGACGCCGTTATGAACGTCCCGTCAGTAGGGAGAGTGACGGACGAAGACCTCAAACAGTTGAACGCAATCTACAGGTATCACATAACACACTGAGGAAGGTGAAATGTGAGGAGGATGAAATTAGCCCTCTTATTCATGCTGGCTTGCGCTATTCTGGCCTGCGGCCAGGGCGGGGAGGCCGAACAAGCCCAATACTCAACGGCCGGCACCGGCATAGGAGCGGCAGTGCCATTCAGAGGGACAACTTCGCTTAAAGAGCGAATCGGCAACCACCCGACCGTCGTAAAGGCCCGGCTGACTTCCGTTTCCGCCGAGGTGGTTGCGGGCGCTGAGCGACTTCAAGGAAGTTTCTACGTCGTCTTGAAGTTCAACCTCTCGGTCAGCGAGTATCTGAAGGGAAGTGGTAGGAACAGCATCACCGCAATTCGGGTTGTGACGAGAGAGTCCCTCAACCAAGAGAGTTTCGATACCCGCACGAAGGCCGAGGACGCGATTTCCCGTATCCGCGACGCGAGAGACACGCAATGGGACGATCGGGAGGCAATCTTCTTCTTGAAGGATGTGAGAGAAGTCACATTCCCTTCATTGCGGGGCGAGAACCGGTACTTCATAGGACACCCGCACACAGAGGATAACTACAGCATAGCCAGCGAGTTGGAAAAGGCGTGGCTACCTTCTGCCTCGAGCTCCTCGGCCACCACGGGTGACAGTCAGAAATTCCTACTGGATGTGCCGTCTCCGTCGGATTCGACTACTCCAACAATCACTCTCGGCAACCTGAAACAGCGGATTACGGAGGTGAATGCCGAGTTGAATGGCGGGGATGGCTCAGAAGCGTACAAAGAGTGCATCAAGTACAAATACAAGGTCGAGCGACTAGATAGGTACAGAGAGTCGACGGGTCAACCAGGCAAGAATTTCCGTGTGCCGACGAGTCACGAGTTCGGATCGGGACAACCCACCGACACCGTGCTGTACGAGGATGAGTTGGGTGGAGCATATTCAGCCGAGAAGAAGGCAGAACTTAGGATCGATGGGCCGGACTCGGCCCTGTTCTCCATCGTTATCGGCGATCTTGTCCCGTATGATTACGACGGAGATGGACGGAACGACAGGTTCCACTTCGATCAGAGTGTTGTGGCGTCGCGTCCGCTTCCAGCGGGCGATTACCGGTTCAATCGTCAGTTTACTCCGCTTCCCTTCCTCGCGTGCAACCATACGCTTACCGACGAACTGACGGTCACGGCCACGGCTCCTGCCGGCGTACTGCACGAGTTATTCTTCGACCCCGTGACCGCTGTACAAGGTCAGAGTGGTCCAGCGAAGGTCGCAGCCGACGCATCGAACGGCGTGCTGGAGCCGGCGTCGTTCACCGACGCAAACGGCGCATCAGCCACGATTCAGAGTGTCTCGTATGAGCCACCTTCGGGAGGCTCAGGGCAGTCCGGCGCCGACTCTGAGTCCGGCACAGGCACGGTTACGATGAATCTCACCACACACACCGGCCTTGCCAACCACGCTCTCGACTTCATCGCCCTCGACGGCTCCGTCTCCCTCTCCCTCGGCGTCGACGACGCGACCGTCGACGACGCCAACAACACGCTGAGTTGGAGCGTGTCGTCGCAGCCCTGGCATAACGGCGACAAGCTGATGCTGCGGATACACAAGGCCGTGCCCGCACCTGATGACGTGAGCGCGTCCCTGTCAGGAGGCACGTACACCGTCTCGTGGAGCGCCGTCACCGGCGCGGCCGACTACCGGGCGCAGTACCGCACGGGCGGCTCGGAGGCCGAGTGGACGGACCTCGACATGACGACGGGCACGAGCCAGACGTTCAGTCCCGAGGGCGGAGTTGCGTGCGGGACGACCTACGAGTTCCGCGTGCAGGGGCGCGGCGACGGCACGACCTACTCTGCTGCGTGGGGTAAGCTGTCCGAGTCGGCGTCGCACACGACGGAAGCGTGCAACCGCGCGCCGGTGTTCAGCTCCGCGACGTACTCCTTCACGGTAGCCGAGAACGCAGCGGTGTGGCAGAGCGTGGGAACCGTGTCGGCAACGGACCCCGACGAGGGAGACTTCGTCACGTACCACATAACCGCCGGGAACGGCGCGGGGCGGTTCGATATCAGCAGCGGCAGCAAGGGGGAGGGCCTGATCCTCGTCTGGGGCGCTCTGGACTACGAGACGACGTCATCGTACACGCTGACGGTGGAGGCTCGTGACGGGAAGGCAGGCGGCACGTCGTCCGCGACGGTCGAGATCACCATAACCGACGTGGCGGAGTGACCGACGGGCGCGATACATCACAAAACCACATCACCCCCTACGGCACGGCGGGATCGAGCGCCCTCGGCAGAAACGGATTATCCGCCGGCTCCTTGCCCCCGTAGAACCACGAAATCGGCAGCACCTTCAGCTTCCCGTTGAAGTCCCCCGGTTTGAGCATCGACCTCGGCCCGCCCCGCTGCACCATCTCCGCCTTGGTCGGATGCGGCTCGAACGTGGTGTAGCTGTGCGTGATGAACACCCTGTCCTCGAAAGCGGTCACCGTCGGGTACGACCATCGTCCGAAGAAATCGCCTTCCCGAATGTATCGCGGGTCCCGTTCGGGCGCGGCTATGCCCGGCTGGAACACCATCTCCTCCGGTCGGAGCGGGCGTATCGGTGGAGGCTCGACCCGCGTGCGCTCGTGCATCGACTCCACGTTCTGGAAGAACTCCCAAACGCTGCCGCCGTTCCTGCTGATGGCGGCCGAGACGCACGTCCTGCTCAGGCCCAGCTTCACTTCCTCCTCGCCCTCCTGGTTCCAGATCAGCAGCAGATGGCCCGTTGAAGGCAGCGAGCAGATCGCTCCCGGTGTCGTGCTCGCCGCGAACGGCGAGGGCTGAGGCCGCGTCCACGTCTGGCCGTCGTCATGCGACCACGCTTGGAACAGCCGCCCCAGTCCTGTCCGCATCACCATCAGAATCACGCCGGGAGCCGCCTCAGCCAGTGTGGGCTCGAAGACGTAGCTGTACGTCGTGCTCCAGTCCAGCATGATTATCAGGTCGCCGTCCTCGTTGCGGTCCCACGTCCTGCCCTCGTCGTCCGAGTAGACCGAGTACACCGCGCCGAACAGCGGATCGAAGTAATGTCCGCTCACCCCCAGAAACTGGCCGTCCACGATCCGGCCCGTGGTCGGCTTCTTCGAAGGATCGAAGCCGTGCCGCTGCCCGATACCGTACTCCACCGGCATCAGGAGCCGCCCCGACGACGTGCGCACGATGGAATTGTCGAACGACCCGACACCATTGGGCGCTATGCGCACCGGAGCTTCCCACGTCTCACCCGCGTCGTCCGACCGCCAGAACACCAGGTACGGCCCCGTCCCCTTTGCCCGGGCCGCTCTCAACTTCGCCAGACGCTTCGTCTTCTGCTCTCGCGTCTCACCGTACGGAGCGGCCGGAGGCTTCCCAAGTTTCCCCACGAGCCCGACCCCTCGGCCCGACAGCTTCACCAGCGCGTGGCCGTCCACGAGATTCCCTTCGGTGTCCCATCGCTGGAACGGCTCCGACCACGTGATTCCCCCGTCCTCCGACGTAGAAAACTCCCCGTACGCCTGTCGCAGTATCCGCCCGTCATCCAGCTCCGCAAAAGTCGAGGAGGTGAAGTACCTCGTCTTGTGCTCGATCAGCATCTCCTCAGGCCGGGTCATAGGTACGTTGCTCATGTGCTCCCTCCTCGATTCCTTGAGTTTTCCGCGATTGTAGCACCGTCATGACCGGACAAATTGCCGGAGGACGGGATTTGTGAACGGAAAGGCTGCTGCAAAGAGTGTCCCGGGTGATTCCGCGTCACTTGCTCCAATCTTTTGACTTTTTCACCTACAAGCGGCAACGGCGACCCGTGTAGTAGGCTACTAAAGTAATCCGCGCCATCAGAGTCTTATGGAATATGAAGAGTCAATGCTCAGTCCGCATCTGACGTTTCCTGCCCAATTATCCCAGCCAATGGCGATCACCAACGTTGCCGTTGTGCCTATGGACCGGAACCGCGTGCTGCCCGACCGGACCGTCGTTATCGATGACGGCTTTATCAAGACGATTGGGCCATCCTCAAGCGTAAGCACGGTAGGAATGTCTACGGTGGACGGGTCAAACAGGTACCTGCTGCCGGGCTTGGCTGACATGCATGTTCACTACTGGACGCCGGGCGAGTCTGCACTGTTCCTCGCAAATGGGGTGACCCTCGTCCGGAACATGGCGGGAGCGCCATTCCACTTGGAACTCCAGCGGAAAATCCGGCAAAGAGAGCTGCCGGGACCCCATATTGTCACGACAAGCCCGATCATTGATGGATGGGACTCGGGGATGCGAACATGGCTTGCTGCCGATGGACCAGACGCTGCCAGACGGATAACAGGTCGACTGGCGGAGCGTGGCTATCAGCAGATCAAGGTCCTTAACTCCTTGAGTCTGGAAATACTGCAGGCCATCTGCTCCCAGGCTTCGCTTGATGGGCTGCGAGTCACAGGTCACTGTCCCGACGTCGCAACTTTTCAACAGGCGATCGATGTGGGGATGTCCTCCTTTGAGCACCTCACCGGAATCTGGAAAGGTCATTTGCCGGAGGGACAGGAACTACCCGGGCTTCACCATCTTTCTTTAGATGTTATCGAGGCTGTGGCGGAGGGGGTTGATGAGGACGCGATTCGTCGGCTTGCACACGACATGGCCATGAAAGATGTCTGGAATTGTCCGACACTCGTCGTGCTGAGAAACATGCATGACCCCCAGGACGAGGGCATCAACAGCCCTCGTCTTAGTCACATCGTTAGGCATGTTCCCCGCGCCGGATTGAGAACTTGGGCGGAACTTGACCCTAGTAGCCTCAACTTTCCTTATCAAAGGTGGCGAGACGCATGGTACCGCCGCAACGATGTTCTCGAACGCATAGTCGGTATCTTGCACGAAGAAGGAGCGCCGCTGCTGGTCGGCACAGACACCTCTGTGAGGCTTGTCGTTCAGGGATTCTCGGTACACGAGGAGTTGGCAAACTTCACCGCAGCAGGGATGACGCCTTATGAGGCCCTGAGATGTGCCACCACTGAACCCGCCCGCTTCCTGGGCCAGTCCGAGGTCTGGGGTACTGTCGCCGAGGGCAAACGAGCCGATCTCATCTTGGCTCCCGGTAATCCTCTTGATTCGATAGAGACACTTCGGGATCTGGAAGCCGTTTTTGTCAACGGGTTCCATTTCACAAGAACCGATCTGGACAGCCTTCTGGACCGGCAGGCCGCGCTCGACTCGCTTGTCGACTTCGCAGAACCTGAGGTCGGAAGAGGGGCAACATCCGTCGCCTCAACCTTTGAGGGCGCTTGGAGTGAACGTGAAGGAGGCTGTGAGGTTGGAAGAGTAACCTTCAGCCACAGAACTCTCCCCAACGGCGAATGGATCATCGAAGAGTCGCACGTCTTCGAGCAGGGCTTAATCTTTGATTTTGGAGGTGTCCAGCGCCATACGGTCAAGCTGCGCCTGAATCTCGACCTGACCATTCAAGAGGCTTCCCTCCGAGAGGAGACTTGGGTAGGTGAATCTCACGCTGTTCTAACCCTGAACGACAAACTTGCATATCACCATAAGCGCATTGACGAAGACGGTTATGAGTGGAAGGAGAATCTGGGCAGCCGGCCTCTGTTGCCTGATCCGACCCTGGCACTTTCGGTAGTCCCGTTACTGGTGCGCCATGCTCAGAATCATGACCGCGGCGAAGCCGAACTCGCATGTCGCTTACGTCAAGGGCGCGCCGAGATCGTGGTTCTCAGAATACAGCAAGCCGACGCGCAGACGGAGACTGAAGGGGACGAGAGTTACGCATGGAAGGCTGTGGTCGAACGAGGGGACGAAAAGACGGTGTGGGAATACACCTTCTCTTGTGATGGCGAAGTGTCGAAAATAACCTGCGGACCTAAGACATTCGTCCCCGTAGCATGACCGAATGACCGGAGAGAAGTCCTCTTCAGCCATGCTAAGTCAACGATAACAGATGAACGATTCGAACCCCCGAGACCAGTAGCGCTGGCCTAATGGGCAACTCGGTTACCACTTCCATTTAGGCTGCCTTCTAGGGATGCCTACGCGCGCTGGGTATGGATGAATCGATAGATGCGGACGGCTTCTATGCGAGCGCGAAGCAGTTTGACTCGTAGCCCGGTGCTATCCCGGTCGGGTCAATAAGAGGTATCTTCTCGGCCGCTATATCCCCGCCCGCATGAAATCGGCGACGCGTTCGCCGATGGCAAGGGTCGTTGCGTTCGTGTTCGCGCGGATGCAGTCGGGCATGATGGAGGCGTCCACGACCCGCAGTCCGTCCAGGCCGTGAACGTGCCCGTATTGGTCGACTACGGCCATGTCGTCTGAGGTCGGCCCCATCTTGCAGGTGCCCGATACGTGGTGGCTTGTGCTTACCCGGGATCTCATCCAGGTGTCCAGGCTGTCGTCGGACTCCAGGTCGGCTTCGTCAGGGTCGACGCGCTCCGCAAGCAATTCTTGGTACCGCGGGTGCTCCGACAGCTCCAACACAATGTGAACCCCCTCCCTCATTCGCTGCCTATCGAATGGATCGACAAGAAAGTTGTAGTCCAGCCTCGGCTGAATCCGGTAATCATCGCATCGCAGTTCAAGGTTGCCGGAACCGACAGCCAGGTCAAGGCACACCACCATGTTTACCCCAAGTTCCGTGTTGGGTTCCAGCTTGCCCGGAAAGAGGTTGAACACGCAGAACGAGGTCGGATGTATCAGCATGTCGTTGCGAATGTGCGAGCCTGACGCGGTATAGCGGAGCATGGTCTGCATGGTCGCGTTGTTCGTGTCGTGTCGGTAGCCCTCCCGTGTGCGCCACTTCACCGCCACCTGGGGATGATCGCGCAGGTTCCGTCCCACCCCCGGCATGTCTTGAACGACGTCGATTCCGGTCTCAACAAGGTGATCGGCCCGTCCCACGCCCGACAGCAGCAGAAGGTGAGGCGAGCCTATCGCCCCGCCTGCCAGCACCACCTCGTCCGCGTGGTACGTGACGACTCCTTCCCCGGATTCGACCTCCACCCCAACTGCTCGTCGCCCCTCGAACAACACTCTCCTCGCCTGCGTGCGCGCCGCGATTGTCAGATTGGGACGCTCCCGCGCTTCGCTCAGGTAGCCCATTGCGGTGCTCCACCTCACACCGTCCACATTGTTCAACGGCGTGGGCCCGACCCCCGTCGAGTCGGGGTCGTTGTGGTCGGGACAGTCCCGGAACCCGTAGTCGAGGCAGGCGTCGTAGAAAGCCTGCTGGTCCGCGTTCATTTCCTCTTTGGAGAACCGGTTCACCGGTATCGGCCCATTCGAGCCGTGAAAGTCCCCGTCGAAATTCAAGTCGCGCTCAAAGCGATTGAAGTACGGCAGGAGTTTGCGGTAGCTCCACTCATCATTGCCCATAGCGGCCCAGTCGTCGTAGTCCTCGGGCGAGCCACGAAGGAGTATCTGCGCGTTCACCGCGCTCGACCCGCCCGTCACTCGGCCCCGAGGCACGAGCCGGGCCGGAGCTTCGTCCGTGTATCGCGCCACGAATGACCACTTGTTCTCGCTAATTGGACTGAAGGGGAACGGCCTGCGGGGGCCGTACCCATACTTCACCTCGTCGGGCAACGTGTCAGGATCCGCGTAGTCCGAACCCGCCTCCAGAAGAAGCACGGATCGCTCCGCGTCCTCCGTCAGCCGCGCGGCCAGTATCGACCCCGCCGAGCCCGCCCCAACGATAATGGTGTCGTATGTCGGCAACCCTTCCCTCCTGTGGGCGCATTATTGTAGACCACTATCGTTGCGACTGGTGTCCCATATCAGAGATTCACCGAATAAATCTGTCCGAGGAAATCCCCTCTCCCGTCGTGGGAGAGGGCTAGAGCCTGCCCCGTACTCGATACGGGGGTGAGGGTCCACATCCGCTTTATACAACGAACTTCAGAAACAGGATACTACTCAAGAGCCTTCGTCATGAATGACCCCACACCCGCCCAACCCGTCGCAGAAACTCCCAGTCCAGCTCCGCGCCCAGCCCGGCAGCGGAGGGGAGGTGCAAACACCCGTCTTCCACCCGCTCCGCTGGCGTGAGCAGGTCCGCCCGCCATTCCGCCTCATGCACTGCGTGCTCCAGCGCCATCGCGCCTGGGATCGATGCCGTGACGTGTCCCCCCGTCAGAAGCGAGACAGGCCCTGATGGACTGTGCAGGGACACACCGCCCCCGTTGACGTTCGCCGCTCTCCCGGAGCGCGCAGCGACCGCCGCGCCTCCGCAGAACATGACGTCCGGCATGATGACCTCGACGGCCTTCCCTTTAATCAGGTCCGCGAAGACCTCCTCGCCATATCCCATCTCGCCACCGGCCACGGTCATCGACACACGCGCCGCAATTCGCGCCGAGTCCGCCGATTCCTCGTTGGGCCGTACCGGCTCCTCGAACCAGTCAACGCCAAGCTCCGCCAGTTCCTCTGCCACGACGACTGCCGACTCGATGCCGAATCGACCGTGACAGTCGACCATCAGGGTCACGTCCGCCCCCGTGGCGTCCCTGACCGCCGCAACACGCTGAATGCCGAATCGGGCCTTCCGGACCGCTTCGTCCGAGTCGTCGCCCGGAGATACCTCGTCGAACGGCGCGCACTTCACCGCGCGGAAGCCTTCGCCCACGGCCTGCTCTGCAGCCTTGGCGAAATCGACGGGCGTGCGTGAAGTGGCGAAAAGCCCCCGGTTGATGTTCGCATATAGGGAAACCCTGCCCCGCTTCTCTCCGCCCAACCTCTCCGTCAATGTGCTCCCGTCCTCAACCGCCTGAATGATCGAGACGCTGGTACGCAGGGAGCTCAATGCCGTCGCCTGCGCCAGGTCACCCCTCAGCCGTCGCTCGTCCACGCCCAACAGACGTGGAACATCCGCCTCCCCATGGATGTGGACGCCCTTCAAGGAGCCAACCATCTCCGTAACCAGCCGGAACACGTCGCCGTCCGCCGTCATCTCCACGTCCGCAAACGCTCCCCCTGCCGCCCGCAGACGCACAAACGCCCACTCCGTCCACGGCGTCACGACGACCGAGGCAAACTCAACGCTTTGTAACCGCACCGGATGAGAATTCATTCCTCTGAAAATAGCCGCCCTACCACCCTAACCGTCATTCCCGCGTAGGGAGACCCCTGACGGGAGCCTGAAAATCCCTTCCCCCTTGATGGGGGAAGGTTAGGATGGGGGTGAAATTCGCGGCGATAACGCATATCTGGAGGTTACGCAAAGGTCTCCTTAGGCGGGAATCCAGGCCCCGGCCATCTGCCACGCGAGGACGTCGAGGCCACCCCCATTTTCATCATTGGCGGCGCCGGTGGCAACCGAGAGACGCCGGTATCGAAACCAAACTTTGCGTTGCCACCACCTTATGTGCGGGCATACCATGACATCGCCCATCACGATTCCGGCGGACTCGGCCAAGTACGGAGGCATCAAGGTTGGAACGGAAGCTGAATCTCGGTGTCATCGGACTCGGAGGCCGGGCCGCCTCGCTGCTCGGAGTCTTTCGTCGAGTCCACAGCGGCCTGCGTGTCGCAGCCGTGGCCGATCCCGACCGGGACGGCGCGCGCCATCGACTTCGCAGCGCGGAGGTGCCGGACCGCGACACGGCGTTCTTCCCCGACGCCGACCAGATGCTCAGACACGCCGGCGACCTCGACGCCCTGATGATTGGCACGCGGTGCAACATTCACACGCCAATTGCCGTGAACGCCGCACCGACCGGGCTGCCCTTGTACCTCGAAAAGCCCGTCGCCATCTCCCACGAGCAGATCGTCGCCCTTCGCGACGCCTACCGGGGACGCGAGAAGTCGGTGGTCGTCTCCTTCCCGCTGCGCGTGACGCCACTCTTCCGGAAGGTCATGGAGCTAGTCGAAAGCGGCCGGTTAGGTGTCGTGAACCAGGTGCAGGCGGTCAACTACGTCCCCTACGGCGGGGTCTACTACGCGCGAGAGACCTACCGCGACTTCGACGTCACGGGCGGGATGTGGCTGCAGAAGGCCACGCACGACTTCGACTACCTCAACGCCCTGCTCGGCACGCCGACCGCCGTCTCAGCCGTGATGAACCGGGTGGCTTACGGGGGAGACATGCCCCACGACCTGCGCTGCTCCGCCTGCGACCTTGCCGACACGTGCCTCGAAAGTCCCCAGGGAGTGGCCCGGCGCGGCGACGACGGCGGAGTGGGCACCTCTGACCACCTCTGCGTGTTCGGCGACGGAATAAAGCTCCAGGACGCCGGAGCCGCCTTGCTGGCCTATGAAGACGGCTCCCACGCGAGCTACACGCAGAACTTTCTCTCCCGCCGTTCCGCCGCGTCTCGCGGGGCAACCGTCACCGGCTATGAGGCTACCCTGTCGTTTGACTGGTACAAGGGGACGGTCACCGTCATCGACCACCACCGCGACCGGGTCGACTCGTTCAACGTGAGAGCAACGTCCGGCCACCTCGGCGGCGACGAGGCTCTCGCGCGCAACTTCGTGGACGTGTGCCTTGGCCGCGACGAGTCCCGCACCGACCTCGCGTCAGGCCTGCTCAGCGCTGCCATGTGTCTCGCCGCCCGCGAGTCCGCCCACACCCAGAGGTGGACGCCCGTCGGCGACGTCTACCTGGAAACGTTCCCCAACCGCGTCGCCCCCATCCAGCCTACCCCCCTGCACGTGGAACCCGCCTAGCAACGGCGATCCCAAAAGGGTAAGGGAACAAATTCCCGCCGGGCGTCGTCTATATGACAAGAAGCCTGACACATGGTCATCTCGGAGGTGGTGAGGATGAAGAATAAGCTCAAAACCGCTTTGCTGTCCGCCATGGGCATCTCGATCGTCCTGCTGGCGCTTGCGGCCTGCGGGGGCGATTCGACACCGGACAATGCCACGGTGGAAGTGCCGTCCGGCAAGAGTCCCAACGCGTCCGTAAGTGGTACTGTCACCTACCGTGAGCGGATCGCCCTCTCGCCCGGCGCGCAGCTCGTCGTGTCGCTGCGGGACGTGTCTCTCCAAGACGCCGCCGCCCCGCTCATCGCTCGGCAGACCATCGACAATCCCGGACAGGTTCCCATCAAATTCAAGGTCGAGTACAACCGCGACGACATCGACTCCCGCAACGTCTACTCCGTAAGCGTCAGGATCATCGAGTCCGACGGACGTCTCGCCTTCACCAACGATACGGCGTATGACGTAATCACTCGCGGCAATCCAAGCAAGGTGGACATGCTCCTCGTGATCGTACAGCCCCCGCCCGACCAGGTCGAAGATGGCGTTGATTGGCGGCAATGGGTCGAGACACCTGCCAAGGTAGCGTGGGCCAATCTGATACCCAACGAACGGGAAAAAATCCTCCGCATCGGCTACTACCAGTCCACGATAGAGAACTGCGCCCGCCCCGGCAGCCAGGGTCTGGAAGTGGATGGCAATACCATTCGTGCCACGATAACCCTCATGCAGCCGCCTCCCACGTCGTGGGCGATACCCTGCGACGAGAAGCTGGTCGAGCTCGACGCCGTGGAGCCAATCGGAGATGCGCTCGAACCGGGCGAGACCTACCGCGTCATCGTCAACGACGTGGCGACGACCTCCTTCACACTGCCGAGATCCAACTTTGGGCACAGCATCATCGCCGAGTCGCCAGTCGAGAGCGCCGAGATCATGATCTTGGAGAGCGCCCCGCCTCAGTACCAACTCCGCGTCGTCTCAGGACTGCCCAAGGGCAGCGGCTGCTCCCAATTCAACGGCTACGAAATCCGCCGGACAACGTCGAACGAGATCGAGGTCGCCATCACCCACCACGAGGTCGCCGACCAGATGGTCATCTGCACCGCCGACTTTCCCATAATCGAGACCAACATACCCCTCGGCTCCGACTTCGAGTCGGGCGAGAAGTACACCGTCCGCGTCAACTCCGACACCGTCACGTCCTTCGTCGCCCAGTAGGCCGGGAAGCATTCCTGATATGTGGAAACCCAACAGTTCAGGCTTCGTGAGAGCGCTCGATACAGACAACCACCGTCATACCCGCGAAAGGAGCTCTTTGCATACCCCCTGATGGGAGCCTGAAAATCCCTTCCCCCTCGACGGGGGAAGGTTAGGATGGGGGTGAAATTCGTTGCGCTAAGACAGTATCTGGAGGTTACGCAAAGGTCTTGAGATTCCTCACTTCGCTTCGCTGCGCTCGGAATGACAATCCAGGCAGGCTACTCCTTCTCGCTACGCAATACTTTCTACCTTCTCTTCTAACTCACCAACTCTGAACTGTTACGCGAAAACAAGTTGCCCGACCCACTCCACCAAGGCTACAATGAATACGCAAGCCCGAATGCCTCCTAAACGCTAACTCCTCGGCTTGCCAACTCCCCCAAACCGCCTCACCGACGCGCACGCCGTTATGAACAATCACAAATTCTCGACGGACATACCATGAGCAAGGGACGAGTCATAGTCGCGATGAGTGGAGGCGTGGACTCCTCCGTGGCCGCGTTGCTGCTGCACGAGCAGGGCTACGAGGTGATTGGCGTCACCATGCGCCTGTGGACGGAGGAGCGCGACGACGTTCCCGCCCACAGCAAGCGATGCTGCTCGGTCGAGGACGTGCAGGACGCCCGCCGCGTCTGCGATACCATCGGCGTGCCCCACTACGTGCAGAACTTCGAGCGCGAGTTCCAGGCCCACGTGGTCGACTACTTCGTCGAGGAGTACGACCGGGGCCGGACCCCCCATCCCTGTCTCGCGTGCAACGACAAGATCAAGTTCGATTTCCTGCTCCGCCGAGCCATGTTCCTCGACGCCGACTACATCGCCACCGGCCACTACGCGCGCATAAGGAACGGCGGGGCGTCGTACCGGCTGCTGAAGGGCACCGACGCCACGAAGGACCAGTCCTACGTGCTGTTCACCCTAACCCAGCCGGAGCTTGGCCGCCTGCTCTTCCCGGTCGGCGAGTACCCGAAGTCGCGCATTCGCGAGATCGCCGCCGAGGCGGGTCTTGTCGTCGCCGACAAGCCGGACAGCCAGGAGATCTGTTTCATTCCCGACGACAACTACCGCGCGTTTCTGGCCGACCGCACCCGCCCGCAGCCGGGCGACTTCATCGACCTCGAAGGAGAGGTGCTGGGAAGGCATCCGGGCGTGCAGTTCTTCACCATCGGGCAGCGTCGCGGCCTCGGCCTCGACGGCGGTTCCGGTGAGCCGAGGTACGTCGTGAAGATCGATCCTGCCTCCAACCGTGTGACACTCGGCAGCCAGGAAGACCTGTACCGGACGCAGATGTGGGCCTCCCGGATCAATTTCCCGTCCGGCGTTGCGAACGGCGAGTCGCGGAACGTCACGGCCAAGATCCGCTACAAGGCTTCCGAGGCGCCCGCCACGGTCACCGTTCACGACAGGTACGCCGAGATCCTGTTCGACGAGCCCCAGCGGGCCGTCACTCCGGGACAGGCCGTCGTGTTCTATCACGGCGATGAGCTTGTCGGCGGCGGCATCATCGAGGTCGAGCCGCCCGTCGCCGCCTGAGCGCGTTCACTGGACCTGTCCACAGCCGTTCGTGGTGAGCTTGTCGAACAATGAACGTCGACTCCACACTTCGGTATACTTGCTACGAAAACAGACCACGACCAACCTACCGTAGGGCCAACCCTTGTGGTTGCCCATCCTCCGCTCCGCTCACATTTTCATTTCGAGGTGGTGAGGGGTGCAACCCCCTGTCATTCCGGGCCCACCCTCTGTCATTCCGAGCGCAGCGAGGAATCTAAAATGCTGTGCCATCGTCATGACATGTTTCCAGCTACGGGGCTTGGCTCGGGAGACGAGCTGGGAGACCTTTGCGTAACCCCTGATGGGAGCCTGGAAATCCCTTCCCCCTTGATGGGCTGACAGGGGTAGGTAAAACGGACTTGGAGTTATGAGCCCGCCCCGTC